>JAQGGV010000008.1 GCA_028289185.1 Candidatus Saccharimonadota bacterium | reverse complement strand
AAAATGTAGAGCGGGACAAACGCGAACAGGAAACCTGTCAGCCACAACCAAAAAGCAACCTTGCCTAGGCCCTCGTGCAGGTAAAAACCGGTAAACTTCGGGAACCAATACGCAACACCCGCAAATGCGCCAAACAGCACACCACCGACGATCATCGTGTGGAAGTGGGCCACCAGGAACAGGCTATTATGCACGACATAGTCGATGCCTGGCACCGCCATCAGCACGCCGGTGACACCCCCTAGGGTAAACGTCACAACGAAGGCCATGAACCACAACATTGGCGTTGCAAACGTCACACGACCACGGAACATTGTAAATATCCAGTTAAAGACTTTGACACCTGTCGGAATCGCGATCACCATCGTCATCATGCCAAAGAACGCATTGACGTCGGCACCCGACCCCATCGTAAAGAAATGGTGCAGCCAGACGGTGAACGATAGAACCATGATTGATATCAGAGCGAAAACCATACTTTTATACCCAAATAATTTCTTGTGGCTAAAGACCGGTACAATTTCCGAGAAAATACCAAAGGCTGGCAATATCAAAATATAGACTTCTGGATGTCCCCATGCCCAAATGAGGTTAACGTACATCATCGGGTTACCCCCCATATCACTGGTAAAGAAATGCATACCCATTAAACGATCGAGCGATAGCATCCCGAGTGTTGCCGTCAGAATTGGAAAGGCAAATACGACCAGCAGCATAGCAGTCAACACTGACCATACAAAAATCGGCATCTTGAACAGCGTCATACCCTTGCGGCGCATGGTAAATATCGTCACCAGGAAGTTCACACCTGAGAGCAAACTACCAATACCGGCAATCTGCAGGCTCCAAATCCAATAGTCAATCCCGACACCCGGACTATAGGCAAGTTCACTCAGCGGCGGATAGCCTAGCCAGCCAGCAGCCGAAAATTCACCGACACCAAGTGAAACGTTAATCAAAATCATACCGGCAACAAATAGCCAGAAACTAATCGAATTCAGCAATGGAAAGGCCACATCGCGAGCGCCTATCTGCAAGGGTACAATCAGATTAATAAAGCCAAATATCACGCCCATCGCCACAAAGAAAATCATGATAGTACCATGCGCCGAAAAGACTTGCTGGAATAACTCTGGTGAAATCGGACTATTTGGACTGGTCGCAAAGACCGCTTGTTGCGCGCGGAGCATCGCTGCATCGGCTAGTCCGCGCAGTAGCATAATCACGGCGACGGCAATATACATCACGCCAATCTTTTTTGGATCGAGCGATGTGAACCATTCGCGCCACAGCCAACCCCATTTACGGAAATAGGTCATGCCGGCAATCAGCACAAGCAATCCGACACTCGCACCCACGACGCCACCAATCGTGATCGGGTCGTGCGGCAAGGCGTTCAGACTGAGCAAACCGAACATTATTTCTCGTTCCCGTCTTTGGGCTCAATTGGCGTCGCCATCGAACCGCTGCTCATATATTTTCCCATGATTTCACTATACAGGTTACTATCGTGCAAATGGTAATATCCGACCGACGTATCAGTCGATGGTTTGACGAGATTCTGGTATTCGTCCCAGGCCAAGTGGTCATGGTTTGGCGAGTTCGCAATGGTGCTTGCCCATAGATCAAAATCACGACGGGATGACATGGTGGTCACAGTGAAGTTCATGCCTGCATAGCCCTTGCCGTTGATATTGCTGTTGGTACCACGCAGCGTGCCTGCCTTGTCGGACTCCAGACGCAACTGTGCATTCATACCGGTCATTGCATACGTCTGTGTACCCAGGCTTGGGATCCAAAAGCCACTCATCGGCGCATCGGCGGTAATCTGGAAATTAATCGGTGTGCCAGCCGGTATTTTGAGTTCGTTGACGGTTGCCACATGCTGGTCAGGATAGATAAACAGCCAGCGCCACTGCAGCGCAACAACTTGAACGGTAATCGGCTTGACGTTGGAGTTGAGTGGTTTATAAGGATCCAGTTGATACGTGCTGACCCATGTCACGACAATCAAGATACCGATGATGACAATTGGTATGCCCCACCACAGCGTTTCCAGCCATCTATTGCCTTCCACATCGGGTGTATATTTGGCTTTTGTGTTACCGTCGCGATAACGCCAGGCGATTGTACCCAACATCACAAACACTGGTACCACAACGATAACGCTCAGTAGTAGCGTAAACAGAATCAGGTTCTTTTCCTGCTGGCCGATAATACCCTGCGGATTGAGTACCGGAATGTCTTTACCCTGCAGATAAAACGACAAACCCACCCCTACTGCAAGCAACAGCAAAGTAAGGGCAACGACAACGTGCCACGATTTGATCGCCGGGAGTTTTCGCTTCGTCATGCTAGTGCTTATATGATACCAGCTAGACGACGGTTGCGCCAAGCTTCTGCACAAGAGGAGCAGCGATGGCAGCCACCATCTCATTAACTTCTGCACCCGCCAGTGTTCTATCGGAGGCGGTGAATCGAACCGTGAAAGAGAAATTCTTGGCCGCAGCGTCCTTTGGCTGATAGATAGAACCGGCGTAAACTTCAATACTAACGTTTTTGACTTGCTCGATACTCTCATCTATTTGCGCTTTTACCTGCTGATAGCTCGTATTGATATCAGTAAATGCAAAGGTAATGTCTCGCTCCGTCGACGGGTATCGACTAATCGGTGAATAGCTGTTGGCACTCAAGAGAGCGACTTTGTGTAGCGTACGTGGGTCGAGCTCGAAACCAGCCGTAAAGCTACTCAGTTTGAATGCCTTTTTGACACTCGATTTATATTCACCGATGATACCGATGTATTCGCCAGTTTCCCGATCAGTCACCATGGCGCTACGACGTATATCAAATGCTGCACTCTCGTCATAGCCAGGTTCCTGGAGGATTGGCGCATAGATAAATGATCGTCCGAGTGATGCACCAAGGTAATCTAGCAGGTGCTTCGCCCGGTAATAGGTCGTACCCTCGTCCACCTTGCTCGACAGTGTCAGCGCCAACAAATCCGTTTCCTTTGGCGTCCCGTCCTCATCCTTACCAAATACCTTTGAGTGAGTCTTGTTCAGTTCAAAGAGAGCGAAATTGTCATAACCAGCTTTGCTATTTGGATGAATCAGATTTAGTAGGCTTGGCGTCAGTGTCAGGCGATAATACTGCAGATCAGGACTCAGGCTGTTGACGATGCGGTAGGCATTGTCGACGTTTTGCTGTGCTTTGCGAATCACGTCACCGTGCACAAAACTGTATGTCATGACTTCATTTGCGCCTGCTCGCGCCAAAATTGATCGAACGCATGAACGGAATAAATCAAATGAATCAGGTGAAACAGGAGTAAAGTCACGCATCGGTAGCGTCAGTGGGATATTGTCAAAGCCATTCAAACGGCCGACTTCCTCGCCCAAATCCTCGGCTATATGAATATCTGCTCGCCAGTATGGTGCGACGGCCGCGATAGTTCCCTTGTCGTCAACCGACACACTGAACTCGACGTTTTGCAGTGTCGTCACAATATCATCTGTCGTGAAGTTACTACCCAGCGCCGCATTCATGCTATCTGCCGTCGTGTATACTTTTGGCTGCTCCTGTTTGACGGGATAGGCATCGGCAATGTCACTCGCACGATTTGCACCTGCTGACAAACGAAGTAAGTCAATTGCCCCCGCAAGTACTGGAGCAGTCAGCTCCGCAGGCTGACCTTTCGTAAAGCGTGTAATCGCTTCACTAAATATGCCGTGTCGCATTTGAGTATTACGAAGATTATACAGATTGAAGGAGGCACTTTCTAGCAACACATTTGTCGTATTGTCATCAATCTCGGTGTCCCGGCCGCCCATCGCCCCAGCTAGTGCAACAGGCGTATCGCCGTTTGCAATCACAATGTCATTTTCGTGTAGTTCAATTTCACGATCATCAATTAGCACCAGTTTTTCGCCAGTCTGCCCAGCGCGGACATGAATATCGATTTGGCCGTTATTGACTGCCTTTAGCTTGTCGTAATCAAATGCATGGAGCGGCTGACCCGTAATCATCATCATATAATTCGTAATATCAACCACTGCACTATGCGACCGTACGCCAATTCGTGCTAAATAGGTACGAATTTCGAGTGGCGATAGCTGCACGCGACTATCGACATTTGTCAGTACGACCGCCTGGTAGCGAGTCGAGAGTTCGGGATTGTCGATGGTTACTTGTGGCGTTGGCTCATTGCCTACTTTTTCTGGCCACGTGATTCCCTCAAGCGTCATACGCGGGGGTGTTTTGAAGGCTTTACCTTGGACGCCAGCAACTTCACGGGCAAATCCAATAATACCGAATGTATCCGGACGATGTGTCAGCGATTTGTTTTCGATATCTAGCAGGTAATCATCGAGTTCGTAGGCTTTGGCAAAACTTTCGCCCGGTGTTCGCTCATCTTCAAGTTCTAGGATTCCTTCGTGATCATCCCACAGGGCGAGTTCCTTGGCGCTGGCCAGCATACCGTTACTCACAACGCCGCGAAGTGGTCGAGCTTCTAGGACAACTGGTTTTGGATCGTTATAAGTATCCGGTAATGTCACGCCCGGTGCCAGCCAGACGGCCATCAATCCCTCGCGTACATTCGGCGCGCCACAGACAACTTGGACCAAGCCATTTTCGTCGCGTTCAACATCTTTTACCACGCCGCCATCATCAACTTTGGTGACATTCAAATGATCACTGCCCTCGACAGGTTTGCACTCGACAACTTTAACGATCACGACACCCTCGTACTTTTTGCCAAGGTCTATGACTTCCTCGATTTCAACCAGTCGCGAACCAATCAGTTTCGCCAGCTGATCAACCGGCAATTCAATGTCGGTATATTTCTTGAGCCAATTCAGTGAAATAATCATGCGAACTTCCTCAAAAATGCCAACCTACCGGCCTCTAGGTGTCGGATTTCCTCTAGGCCATATTTCAAAATAATCAAACGCTCAACACCGCCGCCCCAGGCAAACCCGCGATATTTCGTACTATCAATACCTGCCGCCTCCAACACATTCGGGTGGATCATGCCACAACCCAGCATTTCAATCCACTCACCTGGTTTACCACCAAGAGAAGCCGGTTTTTCGATTGCGAATTCTAGCCCAGGTTCGACGAAAGGGAAATAACTTGGCTGCGTTTTGATCTTGAGTTCCTGGCTGTAGTACTGCTCAAAAAACGCCCGTAGCGTACCGAGCATCTGCGACAGACTCGCCGTCGAACTGACAAATACACCTTCATGCTGGTGGAACGTATGTTCGTGCGTCGGGTCAA
>JAQGGV010000003.1 GCA_028289185.1 Candidatus Saccharimonadota bacterium | reverse complement strand
AGTTATTATAGTGTATTTATCATATTTTGTCAATACATATTTCTTATTTTATACAAATGCTACATCTGTTATTAACTATTTTGTGAATTTATACTTCACAAAATCAAATAAATATGTTATACTTTCAGATATGAACGAAGAAATCCTGCAAGAAGCCGGTCTCACAAAAGCCGAAGCTGCAATTTACGCGATTTTGGTAAAAAACAGCCCCTGCCCTCCTCCCAAGCTCGCAGATATGGCAGGCGAGAGTCGAACGAATACCTATAAGCTCCTCGATACACTAGAGGAAAAAGGCTTGGTATCACGCGACGAGACACAAAAAAAGCTGCGCTATTGGGCAAACAATCCCTCAAACCTGTTAGAGAACCTCAAAAAGCAGCGCTCAGAAGTCGAAGCAGCCGAAAAGCGCTTCCAAGATTCATTGCCTCCTATGATCGACGAATATTTCAAACATTCTGAACAACCCTCTATCCGTTATTTTAACGGCGTCGATGGCGTTAAAAAGGTATACGAGGATCAACTAAAAACCGGACAGCCTCTATCGCTTATTCCTTCTACAAAACTAGAAGATATGCTGGGTCCGCATGGCACACATCAACTCAGAAACGAGTTCCCAAAGCGCCATATCAATCGTCGCATGCTCTTTCCTGACAACGACCCGCTCATCCCCGCGGGAGAACCGACAATGCCAGTTAATGAGTCAGATGAAATCATGCAAACAACCCGGACATGGCTGCACGAAAATGACCTCAACGAACCGGTCGAGTGGACTGTCTACGGCAATAAACTATCCATCGTATCGCTCGGTAACGAACTTGTGGGAATGATTATAGAGTCACCGCAAATTGCTGCATCATTTCGTGAGATTTTTGACCTGCTCGATCGCAAGGTGCGGGCCGAACCCGGATATAGCGAATTGCCAAAGAAGCACCTTGTGACTATGGTGCCTGAATCAGCAAAGAAAAAATAATTTATTTGCTCGGGTCAAATTTGAGACTCAACGAGTTAATACAGTAGCGCTGGTCGGTTGGGTTACCGAGGCCTTCGCCTTCAAAAACATGACCGAGGTGACTACCGCAAGTCGCACAAGTCACTTCCGTGCGGACCATGCCGCCGCTATCGTCTGACGTAAGGACGACGGTACCAGGAATGGCATCATAAAAACTCGGCCACCCGGAATGTGAGTTGAATTTTGTATCACTATTGAATAATTTTGTTCCGCAGGCACCGCAGCTGTACGATCCTGGTTCATAAAAACTATCATATTCGCCCGTAAACGCCGGCTCTGTACCCTTTTCGCGCAGCACATGGTATTGCTCGGGCGTTAGTTCGTCTTCCCACTCGCTCTCGGTTTTATCAATCTTCATATACTTATTATACCTTTCTATGAATGTTCAGTCCTTTTTCTTGTCGAGTTTATCTAGTTTGAATATATTGATAATCCAGTAAATGACTAGTGCCGTTGCCAGCAAGGTAATGACCGATGAAATCGCCGCGCCCCACAAAAAGTCAGCTTTGCGACCCCACAGAACGACGTGCCACGAAGCAGAATCCAGACCATCCTGAGATCCAATGATAAACTGCACGATTGGATTAATGAAGCCAGCGACAATTGCTTTGACTGATGCGCCCGCGGCGGTACCAATGGCCAAACCTACAGCCAGGCCGATGACGCCCTGAGTACGGATAAATTCGATGAATCCCCCGCCATGGCCATGAGTCACTGCGTTTGCCCTTGATGATGCGGCGGCTGCCCTGGAACGCGCAGCGGCGGCTTTTGCTCGTGCGGCGGCGGCTTTGGATGGTTTTTTTACTGATTTATCGTCTGCCATAGTGATACTCCTGTATTAACTGTATATCTGTTATTGTATCGAAAAATGAGTGGGAGTAAAGGAGGAGAAGTTTGGTGTTGGTGGTCGGGAGAGGCATGTTACGCTTCTCCCGACCACCCCTACGTATCCGCTGGGTAAGCAGCTACGTAAGACCTTGTCGGAGTTCTAGCCGACACCAACGGTGGCGAGCATGGGCGGGGTGGCCACAAGCTTGCTCTCGTCTTTGGGCGGAATCGGCGGGCGAATGGCCGTGATGACGACCTTCGTCTGCGCCGAGTAAATCTTCCGCTTTACCTCTTTCGGGTGGAGTTGGATGAACTCCCGTCTGATGCAACCCGAGTTTTCGAGTCTCTTCAACGAGTTGAACACGTCGCTATTGAATCGGTACGCGATCTTCAACTTGTTGAACAGATCCCTCGAGCAGTTCTTCGTGTAGTGAATGACTTTGTTCTCGCCACTCGCTACGCAGAGGTATACCCGAAGGTCGATCTCCTCAAGGCTTTCGCCAAGGTGTTGCTTCACCGTACTTCTCCTCCAAATTGTTGTTCCGCTAGCGGTCGCTATGCGGTGCGTGCGCTCCGAGCAAAAAAATACTCGCCTTCTTGGCGAGTCGTTCATGCTTGGGTTGGGAATGCGCAAAAACTAACTCGCCGGTACGTCAATAATCACGAGCACGAGGCTGCAAACGATTGAGTTTTGGCGAGATGTATATCCCATATGTTTAATTTACTACATTTTGTCGGGTGCTGCAATACCGAGAATCATCAATCCGGCGCGCAGTGTATCGGCATAAGTCGCAACCAGGCCCAAACGGTGCTGCTCGTGTTCATTGCCGATGACTTGGTTTTTTTCGTAGTAGCGGTTGAACTCTTGCGCCAGTTCAAACAGGTAATTACAGATGTGATGCGGTTCCAAATTTTTTGCGGCCAGTTCAATAGTTTCACTATATTCCCCAAGCTTTCGTACCAGCAAACGATCCTCGTCGCGGACCTCATCAAGTGACACGACAACTCCACCAGCTTTTTCCAAAATACGCCTGGCACGTGCATGTGCGTATTGCAAATACGGGCCAGAGTTACCCTGCAAACTGACCGTTTCCTCGATATCAAAGGCGATATCTCCGCCTAATTTATACTTTGCAAAGACGTACTTGATCGCGCCGAGCGTCACGTCTTCAATAATTGATTTGTCCTCGACAATTTCTGCCACCTTTTCACGAACAATATCGACGACATCAATCGCCCGTGCTACATTTCCCAATCGCGAGCTCATTTTTTTGCCATCAGCAAATCGGACGGTGCCATTTGTCAGATGTGTCATCGTCCCCGACAGCGATGGATCGAATGTCTCAGCCGCAGCAAACACGACGCGCATATACTCACGCTGATCGTTGCCCGTGATCAGATAACGGTGGTCAAAATGATAATCTTCACGCTCTTGCCAAATAACCCCGATATCTTTCGTTTCGTACGTTGGTAGACCTTTGGATGTGATAAATACGCGTGTGTGCAGGTGTTTGTCTTCGTCACCTTCAAATACAATAGCGCCTTCTGATTCCTTTAATTTACCCAGGGCTAGTTGTTCTTTGACGACCTTGAGGCCAGTTGGAGCTGTCGCACTCTCCGGGTAGTACGGCATAGAATCAACGTCGATTAATTTGTAAAAAGCATCGAAATAATCAAAGCTCCACTGCCTTGTTTCCCAGTATATTTTTGCCAGTGGCGACTCGTGATCATCGCTGTCGTGGAAACCATATATCGTCTTGTTCAACTCATCGATGGTCGCTTTTGCATCAGGATTATCCTCGTAGGCGCTCGCTCCCTCGACATATCGCTCACTAATCCAGCGGGCTCGTTCAAATGGATCAGTATCTATCGTTTCGAGTTTCTCTGGGTACTCGCCTCCAAAGTTTTGCACCATGCCGTACAGACATTTCGCGACGTGCAGCCCTACATCACCGCCAAAACTCGTCCGCTGTAGTTTGGCTCCGCTGACAAGCAGAAGCCTACTGAGGATGTCGCCAAAAACTGTCTGGTATAGATGCCCGGTGTGCAGTTCCTTGAACGCATTCGGGCAACTATATTCGAGGACAATTACCTGTCCAGGATATTGTGGAGTTGGCTCACTTTTGACAAGTTCTAGCAACTGCTGAGGCTCGAGATGAATGTTGATAAAGCCCGGTCCCGCGACGGTTACGTCAGCGAAGCCATCAGTATCGCGAATTTTGCTTGCCAGCTGTTCGGCGATTTCTCTGGGCGCTTTACCGACCTTGCCTGCAAGTTGCAGTGCGACGTTGGTCGCATAGTCGCCAAATTCGGCATCGGGTCGCGTCAGAGCAACTTCGACCTGTTGGCCGAATTCATCAAATACAAGCTGAGCAATTTTCTGTTCCATTGCTCATAGTATAACAGATTGAGAAGGGGTTTAAACGTCAGAGCCGAAGTCGAGATCTTGGCCTGCAGCCGCATCATCTTCAGCACTCTCGTATTCGTTTTCCAGGGCTTCCCCTAGAACACCGCCTGATACTGGGCTCAGACCTTTCACGTTGTGCAGCAAATAACGCAGGACACGATTATCATCGTGGTAGTTTAGTGGGTCATTGGCTGGATCGTCTTGTTGCATCTGTTTGTTTATATAACCTTTACAGTCACTATAGCACTTGTGCTTACTCCTGTCAAGATACCAAAACAGCCCCAAAGGGCTGCATTGGCAATTTGGCGGCTACTTAGCAGCGTGGAAGAAAATCCACGTGGCAACAGCTGTGAGAACAAGGAAGAGTCCCAGCCCAACTGGTGAACCCCAGCTGAACCAACTTCCCCAGGAGCGCCAGTTTTTCATATGAGCGTTCCAGTCCCAGTTTTCTTCACGATGTTCCGCGTGACGCTCTGAGAGTGACTTTTTGTCATCTGACATAGTCGTTTCTCCGTTAGATTGTTATGACTATAGCTATCGACCGACCGCTATAGTGCACACGAATATCTTTTGGCTTCGCGCTTACCGGGTGTGCGTTCCCGGTGCTACTTGAAGAATCGCCATATTCTGGGGTTATTATACCTGCTTGGCTGCGCGAATCAAACCGACGAACAGAGGGTGTGGGCGATTTGGACGAGATTTGAGTTCTGGGTGAGCCTGCGTAGCGACCATGTAGGGGTGATCCGATGCTTCGACGAATTCAACCAATTTACCATCCGGGGATGTACCGCTAATCTGCAGTCCACCGTTATTAATGGCTTCTGTAAACGATTGGTTCACCTCATAGCGGTGACGGTGGCGCTCAACAACATCAGTTACCCCGTAAGCCTCGGCAACTTTGGTGCCGTCATAGAGCTTGGCGTCGTAGTTACCCAGACGCAGCGTGCCACCAGTTGATTCCTTGCCTTGCTGACCCTCCATGATATAGACGACATTGTTGGGCGTGTTAGCGTCAAATTCGGTGCTATTGGCGTCTGCGAGGCCACTTCGACGAGCTGCCGCAACAACCGCAACCTGTAGCCCCAAACAGAGACCAAGGTACGGCTTTTTGTGATCAAGTGCATACATCGCAGCATTAATTTTGCCAGGTACACCGCGTTCACCAAATCCCCCAGGAACGACGAGTCCATCGACAGAGTTAAAATCCTCATCGGCTGCAGTTTCAGCGTTAATCCATTTGATATCGAGGCCAACGTCCTCTTGCCAAGCAGCCGCTTTGAGCGCCTCGAGAACAGATATATACGTGTCCTCGTTGTCCATGTATTTGGCGACCAAGCCGACGGTAACTGTTTTATCATACTGCTTTGCCTGCGCCTCGATAATTTTGTCCCACTTACTGAGGTCGGGCACGTTGTCGTTGCCGGTAAACCTGGTCAGGACATCATTGATGCCACTGGCGGCGATAAGTTGCGGCACCTTAAACACGGTCTTGGCATTCGACAGCAAGATAACCGCGTCCTCACGTACACCACTAAATTGGCTAATTTTGCCAGCAACGTTCTCTGGCGCAGGGTCATCGGTACGCACAATCACGCAGTCAGGCACAATACCAAATCCGCGCAGGTCATTGAGCGCGTTTTGCGCCGGTTTTGTCTTGAATTCCTTGCTAGTCCCGATAAACGGCACATACACAACGTGCACATACAGACAATTCTCGCGACCAACACGTGCCGCAAATTCACGAATCGCCTCTACAAAGCTCAGGCCCTCATAGTCACCGACCGTACCACCGATTTCGACGATATGTACATCACTTCCATCAGCAGCCAGCTGGATAGCGTCCTGGATAGCTCCTGTCAGGTGTGGCACCAATTGGACGGTTTTGCCACCAAACTTACCTGCACGTTCGTCCATAATCAATTGTGACAACAGACGGCCTGATAACGTCGCGTTTTTCTGTGTGAGTTCCAAATCCAAAAAACGCTCGTAGTGACCAAGGTCCAAGTCCGTTTCGGCACCATCAATTGTCACGAAACACTCGCCGTGTTCGGCGGGGTTCAAAAGACCCGCATCCACATTCAGATACGGGTCACATTTTTGAATTGAGACGTTTACACCTTTGGCCTGCAGGACTGCACCAATACTAGCTGCACTGATACCTTTACCTACCCCTGATAGGACTCCTCCGGTAACGAAAATAAATTTCTGTTTCGATTTCTTCTCAGAATCCATAGTTGACGTCTCTCCCATGGGACTTCATTGTAGCACCACCACTACCGTTAATGCTAGAGTTTACGTCGTCTGTTGTTGATTTGACTGAGTCGCCTCGGAAATGACTGCGGCAGCATTCATACCACTCGTGTACGTCGCAATATCTGTCTTACTGCTCCACGCTTGCTGCAAAGGTGCCAGGATCTCCCAAGCGCGCAGAACTTCACCGCTAGTGGCAAACAGGCTCTTGCGGCTGTTCATCGCGTCCACCAGCACCTGTTCGTAAGCATCCGGCAGGCGTTGGTCGGCTGGGTACATATAACTCAACTTCTGATGCTCGACATCCATGTCATACCCGGGCTTTTTGGTCACCAAATCAATTGCGATACCTTCATCGGGCTGAATCTTGAATATCAAATAGTTACTCTGCGTATCGTTCATGCGGCGGAAATGAACTCGAACTTCGGTTTTTTTGCGGTCGAGCGATTTACCTGTTGTCAGCGCCAATGGCACACCCGTCCATGACGGGTCGGACGACTCCAGTTCGACAGATACAAAAGTCTCAACCAAGCTTTCGGGATTTCCTACCTCTTGGCGATAGGTATCATACTGCGCTCGAACAGCCTTGGTCGGGTTGACTGTCGTAATGGCATCAAGCGCAGCCATGCGACGTGTCGGCAAGCTATCCCAGTTCAACTCGCCCGGCAGTGGCGCCAATGTTAGTGCAAGTAATTGCAGCAGATGCCCTTGAACGATGTCGCGCAAGGCGCCCGTTTGTTCATAAAAACTAGTACGGCCCTCGATACCAATCGACTCCAGCGCTATCACCTCGATTCGTTCAATATATTCATTGCTCCACAGATACGAAAAGATGGCGTTACGCGCCCGAAATGTTACGATATTTTGCGCCATTTCCTTGGCTAAATAGTGATCGATACGATAAATCTGAGATTCATGGAAATATTCGGCAGTGTGATCAATCATCGCTTGAGCACTGGCCAAATCACGGCCAAAAGGCTTTTCAAGCAGCAGTTTATTATGCTGTCCGTTCATGCCGGCTTTACCCAAATTCTCGACAATGCCACTCGCTGACTCTGGTGGTACCGACAGATAAAACAGCACTTGTTCGTCGTCGGTCTGTGCGATATATGTTCGCAGTTTTTGATAGTCCTCTGGATTATCCAAGTCCATCTGTAGCATAGACGTTGTACCAGATAGCTGTTGATGATCGCCAAGCACCTGATACTGCTCAACAGCACGCCTGGACACGCCAATAATCGTCAGTTCGCTAGCCTGATCAGCCTCGATAACGTTCGCAAGCGCTGGGAGTAATTTGCGTTGGGCCAGGTCGCCGGTAATGCCAAAGATAACGAGAGTTGTTTTCATATATTTAGTATAGTCTATTGCTCTTTAACTTTGCCCAGGAACTCAGGTGGAATGGGGTCGGCAAAACGTGCTTCTTTGATATCTATAATCCCGCGAACACTCATATCCGGGTAATCGCGCTCATAAATAACGTCGACGCTACCCAAAACATGGTCGTTCCAGTTTAATCCTAGTTCTTGCGCGGTTTTTTTCACCAGTTCTTCGCTAGGGGCCTCAATTTCGATGTACGGTTTGATCCACGGCCATTCATCTAATACGACTTCGGCTTCACCAATTCGCCATGTTTCGCGCTTTGATTCCTGGTATGTCATCACTGGCCAACCCGCAGCCTCCATTAGATCAACGGTTGTCTGAAAGTCACTTACTTCTATCTCAACTTCCTTCGTCCCGTGCATCGCAAACTCATCGTCACGTTGCTTGTAAGCCATCGTCACTTTATCACCCTGATCACGAATCCGGATGAAGCCGTGCTTTGCCTTATGATGCGGCTCTTCAATCAGTGATCGGCGCAGAAGCCGCATCGGCTGTTCCAACGTTGCACCGATTTTTTGTAGCCTATTTCGGATATCAGCTAAGTCGACGTCAAGATACTTGACCTCTATTTCAGTCTGCATGTTGGGCCTATTCTTTCTTTTTCGTTCCGGTTGCGTTCACTTCGTATGATGTGTTGGTCGCTTCAAAGAAGTTCACCAGTTGCAGCGTATCGTTAGCAGTTGCCATCCATTTGGCGGGGTTAGACACATTGTAGTGCGTACCAAAACCAAGTTCCTCCAGACGACGATCAGCCAAGTAACGGACGTACTGGTTGATGTAGTCACTGTTGAGGCCTAGGATGCCGTTTGGCAGTAGGTCCTTATTGTAAGCCTCTTCCATCTCGACACCATCCAAAATCATTTGCTTGATTTCCTCGGCAAATTCTTCTGTTTGCAAGTCTTCGTTCTCTTCCAGAACGGTCAGGATCAAATTGATGCAAATCTTTATGTGCAATGAATCATCGCGGACGACCCAGTCAATCAGTGCTCCAAAGTTACGCAGGAGATTTCGTTGGCGGAAACTAAGTGCCACCATAAATCCACTATAGAACCAGATACCCTCGAGGATGATGTTGTACGCAACCAAGTTACGAATAAAGTCCTTTTTACCCTCGGTGGTTTTGATATCAAGCGTTTCCTCGGTCATACGCTTGATATATTTTGTCTCAAATTCCTCTTTGCGCGCCATTGATGGCGTGTCGACGTGCGCAGCATATGATGCCTCGCGGTCGATCGGAAAGGTTTCGAGTACGTATTCAAACGACATGCAGTGATTTGCCTCTTCCCACATCTGTTTTGCCAGATACAGGTGACACTCTGCAGCGTTAACGTACGGATAGACGCCAAAAGCCAATGCTTTGTTGACGAGTAGTTCGTTCGGGTTGAAATAGCTCATCAGGAACGTCACCGCGTGACGCTCTTCATCGCTCATTTTCTTCCAGTCGCTAAGGTCCTGGCCTAGCTGAATTTCATTTGGAAACCACGTGTTTGCGACCGCTTGGTCGTACAAGTCCATTGCCCATTTATAATGTACCGGTTTAAGTAGCAATCCGTCTTGAATGCCGGTTCCGAGAATGCCTGCCATGATATGTTGCAAATCCTTTCATTAATGTCGTAAACAAACGTGCCATCGTAGATTCCTACTGACAGCCTTCGCACATAGTCAAATCAGCAGGATCAAGTGGTGCTGCAATGGTGCCATTGGCAGCAGCCTGGTCGTCAGCAGTCGCCTGTGCGGTGGCCATAGCAGCATCGATAGCTGCGAGCTTTTCTTCCAGTGTCATTTGATCGTTGATGAGTGTTGATGCGTTCATAGTTTAATTATCCCCTTATACCCTTTTTGGTGCCGTTAAATTTTAGTCTTTTCTCTCTGTTTTTTGTGCTATCTGTACTGTTTCCCCATAGGCTAGGTTTCCACCCCGACAGTCTGCTTTTTGGCGAAGCCAAAGCCTGCTTTACGTGGTCCAGTCCCGGAAAGTGATTCAGCTTTATTAACCTTGACGGTACTTTGTTCGGCCGTATGTCGAGGTTTGACGTGCAGGTAGTAGGTCGTTTTCAGTCCGCGCTTCCATGCAGCCATGTAAATGTCTTCATATTCGTTGACGTCGCGCGTATCCAGATACATGTTACGGCTGATTGCTTGATCAACCCACTTCTGTGCCCGTGCAGCGACTTCGATAAAGGCGTAGGGGCTCAGCTGGAAGCTTGTCTTGTAAACATCCTTGATGTGCTGTGGAATGGCCGCAATCTGTTGGACGTCGCCTTGTAGGCGCAAAACGTCCTCTTTAACCTCGTCCCATAGACCGATTGCACGCAGGTCGCGAACCAGGTTCACATTGACCTCGAGGAACTTACCGTTGAGTGTTGAACGACTGAAAATCTGTGCAAATTGTGGGTCGATGCCCGGTGTTGTACCGGAAACGTGTGCATTGTTGGCGGTTGGCGCGATTGCCATCAGGGTTGCGTTTCGCATACCCTTTTTCACCTTGGCGCGTAGTTTTTCCCAATCCAGACGTGCCTTGCGGCTGATTTCGAGTTTGACGCCGCGGTCGAGTTCCAATTGGTCGAGTGTATCGAGTGGCAATATGCCCTTGCTCCAGCCGCTGCCCTTGAATGTTGGGTAGCTACCACGTTCCTTGGCCAAATCCGCGCTCGCTTCGATGGCATGATAACTGATGAACTCAGTCAATTGGTCCATGAGTTCATACGCTTCCTCTGATTCATAACTGTGGCCAAGCTTTTCCAGTACATCGGCAAAGCCCATGATACCTAGGCCGACTGCACGGTTCTGAATGTTAGAGTGCATAGCCTGTGGAATCGGTGTGTTGGTCAAATCAACCAAGTTATCCAGCTGGCGGATAGAAATACGCACAGCTGATTTCAGGCGATCCCAGTCCCATGTCTTGTCATCACGAAGGTGGACAGACAGATTGATGCTCGACAGGTTACAGACAGCAGTGTTGTCCTTGTCCTGTGGTAGCGTGATTTCAGTACACAGGTTGGAGTGGTGAATCGTACCAGTGTTATTGTTAAGCGCCCGGACGTTCATTGTGTCCTTCCAGGTCAGCCATGGATGACTCGTCGCCTGTAGTACTGTCAAAATCTGGTGGTATTGCTCACGAGCCTTCACTTTCACAAAGTCACGCATCTTGCCTGTTTCGGCTAGCTCAACATATTCGTTGTAGCGTTTTGCAAATGCACTTCCGTAGAGTTCGATCAAATCGGCTGTTTCAGATGGATCAAACAAGTACCAAGGCTCTTCATTCTGGACGCGACGCATGAATTCGTCGCTTAGGATGACCGCCGTGTTCGCAATACGAGTACGGAGGTATGGATCGCCCGAGTTTTGCTTCAAATCCAAAAACTGCGGGAAGTTCATGTGCCAGTTCTCCATAAAGATGGCCGCAGCACCCTGTTTCTTGCCCTTGCGGCTGACTGCGAACAGTGCCGTATCGAGCATCTTGATGAATGGGATTGGGCCGGTTGATTCACTGTTTGTCGTTCGGACTGGACTACCGCTAGCACGCAGCTTGGTGATACCGATACCTATGCCACCGGTGCCCTTTGCGATCCACATCGTGTCGCGTACAGCACGAGCAATTGCTTCCATGTCATCCTCGATATCAAACAAGAAACAGTTCGATAGTTGCGGGAATGAACCACCAGCGTTAATACGAGTCGAGCCAGCTGGGTTGGCATCGAGCTTACTAATGTATTCGTAGAATTCGAGTGCCGTTGCGGTTGGATCTTTCTCGAGTAGGCTCAGCCCCATAGCAATACGCATAGCCGTAAACTGTGGTACTTCGATTGATTCACCACTGTTTTTGCGTAGACTGTAGCGGTTACGGTTGGTGATGACGCCCAGGTAGCGCATTAGGCCGTCACGACTAGGGTCAAGCGCTGCTGACAGCTTCTTCAGATCAAAGGTCTTGGCAGTCATGCGCTTGTCCAGCAGGCCGTCAGTAATACCTTGCTTTAGGTACTCTGGAAACTTGCTGGCGTGCAGCTTCTTTAGCTCCGCGGTGTTGTCGTAATGTCCCAGAACCTTCTTGTATAGGTTCTTTAGCTGCAACCTCGCAGCGATCGTATCAAAGTCAGGATCGTCTTTGACGTTCTGCAACGCAGTGTGAATGACAGCCTCGTCCAACTGTTCAGTTGTGATGCCATCAAATAATGTTAATTGTAGTTCAGATGCGACTTGCACGACCTTGCTAATCTGGTCAGGAAGCCCCTCACTGGCTTCGACCAAAGCGAGGTTGACCTGGTTGGCGTCAAATGGTGCGCGGGTGCCGTCGCGTTTTACCACGTGTATGCTCATATGTCCCCTTAGGTTAACTGTTTTATGTTTTTTCTCAACACGTTCCCGTCGTTCTCCAGTGGTCTCTCGGGTCACTTTTTTCGACAATGCAAGAAGATGCCCTATCTAACGATTTGGCGGTGGTTTCCCTCCGTCTTGCAAAATATGTGTTTTTGTTGAACTACTACATATGTAGTGTCTATGTAGAATGATAGACCCTACATGTATGGTTTTCAAGCACTTTTTGGGTGTTTTTTTCACCACATGCCGTTTATGGCTTGATTAACACCTTAAACTGCTTGCGTAGCGTTGTAAATAAGAAACACTACGCTATATGTGGTGTGTCCATTTTAGCCTCCTGGCCCCACATGTCGCAAACCACAGTCGTATATAATGTCCCTATGAAGAGTGGTCTATTCGAAACCAACCGCCTAGAGGCATTTAGCGACGGTGTCATTGCAATCATTATCACAATCATGGTGATTGAGTTCCGACCACCGACAGGCAACAGCTTTTCTGACCTTGCGCCGATGGTACCAACATTCCTTGCATATATACTGAGTTTTATCTTCCTGGCAATCTATTGGAATAACCATCATCACCTGCTACAGGCTGCCAAGGGTGTTAATGGCAGAATCATGTGGTCAAATATGGGGCTATTGTTCTTTTTGACACTGGTACCGTTTGTGACCGCCTGGATGGGTGAAAATCACGAGGCTCTTGCTCCGACGGCCGTCTACGGAGTAGTCCTCCTTGGCGCAGCAATTGCCTACTACAATTTGCAGCTGGCTATCTTTGCTACACTCGGCAAAAACTCACCATTCGTTCGTGCCGTCGGTGCAGATTATAAGGGCAAACTATCGCCGGCGATTTACATTCTGGCGATTATCTTTGCCTTTATCATGCCGGTCGTTTCACAGATACTGTTTGTTCTCGTCGCGATTATGTGGGTTGTGCCAGATAGACGTATCGAACGAGCCCTGCGCTAACTATCTATTTCGTCTTTAACGGTTACAATCACCGACGGTACCGAGTACCACAGACCACTAAAATAGGCTGCGAGGTTGACTGCAATCATGACTCTTCCTCGTTCGTTTCACTCTGTTGTTCCACTGCGACTGGCTCGTCCTGGGTGTCGTCTTTCCACCACACGTAACCAGCGCCCATATTCAGTAGCATTTTCATCATTAGTTCTCCTTACCACCATAGTAGAGAGAACCGACCGATAAGTAAGTAAAGGAATTTTTACCTAATCACCGAAAAAAAGAGGGGTTTCGTGGTGGTTATCAGCATCTTGGGTATAATCAATAATTTCGCGCAGAATTCCAGCGGACGGATGTTTTATTTTGTCGATTTCGTCCTTGCTCATCCAGGTGTATTCGCTCGCCTGTTTGGTATTGGTTGGCTCAAAATTGGTGACATAACAATATGACACATGAAACAACGAGCGCAACACAACATCGTCCACGTACGCGGCCTTGATCTGGACAAAGCCGTAGTCAGTTATGTCCCCTAGGTTATCATTCGGTATGAATGTCGCAATGGCAGTGTCGATTTGATCCGATAGGTCCAGTTCATTTACATAGGCATTTGATGGCAAGATATAGTCGTTGATTGTCGACTTGAACTGGCCCGTTCGCTGTCCTACCAAGTATTCACCAGCATCGTTTTGGATGACCAGCGCTACATAGACACGCAGAGTCTCGCTCTGACGCAGCGCAAAGCCGTTATCGTTCAGCCAACGCGCACCATCGATGCTCAATCTATAGCCATCGTCGGTCTTGTCTACCATCTTGCGATCAATCAGCTTGTTCAGGTGGTAGCTAAACAGACTATTCTCGATCGTGTCATCTTTTAGGTCGCTATAACGAACAAGCTGGCCGCTTTGGGCGAGTTTTTCCAGGATGGCCTGTTGGAGATGATGATCAATATTCATTGCATCATGTTACCATAACATTGACAATTATGCTTATGTATGGTAAATTATAAGCATGAGCCTTAAAAACAAAAACGAATCTCCTTCTACCTCTGAACGTTCGCGCGTAGTAACCGTCGGTGTCGCAACCGCGGCCGGTGCAGCAGCCGTGGCTGGCGTGCTTAGCCTGCATAACTTCGTAGGAAACACCGTCGAGCCGGACAAAGCCGCAGCTTCTATTGATACAAGCGAACAAGCACATTTTGAATACGTCACAGACCTCAGCCATGATACACAGGATCAGCTCCTCTACATTCAGGCTAGCTATAGTCATGATTCGACACTTTCTCCTGCGACCATCCCAAATATGACGCTCGACCAAACTGGTGAACAATCATTTGTCATCATTGATGGTGCCGGCGGCCTAGCCGAACAGGCAGAACATGCCTATGAAACCGAACACGATGGTCAGGTTGCACCCCTGAGTGTGCAGGATTCCATCACCGTGACAACAAAGGCACTCTCCCAGATTAACCACATCAAAAAGCAGGATGACAACATCTACAAAGACGAGAATTTCACTCTTATTGAACTGAAGGATTCTGAAGGTACGGATTTGGTTGTTGTCAGTCCAAGTACTGTCGACACCGATTAATAGCGAAGTATCGAGCAAGAAAATAGACTAGGCATCTGCCTAGTCTATTTTCTTGGCGGAGAGAACAGGATTCGAACCTGCGGTACGTTGCCGCACACACGCTTTCCAAGCGTGCTCCTTCAACCACTCGGACACCTCTCCTCGTCGGAATGCACTCAGTGTTCTCGCTTCCGAGTAAACTCGAAAGCTGGCACACTCCCGTTATTCCTCCTCTCAAATCATCAAACAGCAAGCTTGGTTTGATGATTTGGGGCACAGCAAGCTGTGCGAAATAACAATGCAACCTATCTATTTTAACAGTTGTAGAAAAGACACTCGCTTACGGTTGCGTTGCCCCTGTAACGCTCCCTATAATAGAGTCAATGGAAACTGATGAACTAACTCCGCCAGTTATTGCGCTAAGCGGCCTGACAAAGAGGTACGGTCTTGGTGATGCCGAGCATACCGTCCTGGATGGGCTGGACCTGACGATCGACAAAGGCGAGTTCATCGCCATCATGGGACCAAGCGGTTGTGGCAAGACGACACTTCTTAACATACTAGGCCTACTCGACCGAGGTGACGACGGTGACTACGAACTGGATGGCCGCAACGTCGAGACTATGACGAGCGCTGGGCGAGCACGAATCCGCAGCAATCAAATCGGCCTCGTCTTTCAGAATTTCAACCTTGTTTCACGCCTAAACGTTATCGAAAACGTTGCACTACCCCTCACCTATCAGGGCAAGCACAAAACAAAACGTCTCCAGGAAGCCAGCAAGATGCTCGGGACCTTCCACCTATCCGAGCGTGAATATTACATGCCTTGGCAACTATCCGGTGGCCAGACACAGCGCGTCGCCATCGCCCGTGCACTCGTCAACAACCCGTCAATTGTCCTGGCTGACGAGCCGACTGGCAACCTGGACAGTCGGTCGTCCCATGTCATCATGGAGGAACTGGCCGACATCCACCGACGTGGCAACACTATCATCATGGTCACTCACAACCCCGACCTGACCAGTTACGCCAGCCGAGTCATTCATATGGTTGACGGTCGCATCGACAGTGATACCAAAGCTCCACGACCAAAAAAGGGTGAACTCGCACCCAAAAAGCCTCTTGGTACCAAACGCAAACCCGCCAAAAAGCCTCGTAAAACAAAGGCGAGGAAATCATAATGCGACTACTTATCACCAACCACCTGGCTAACGCCTATGAGTCCCTGCGCGCCAATCGCCTGCGTACAGGCCTCACGGTTCTTGGCGTTACTATCGGTATCGCAAGTATCACCGTCGTCCTATCCCTCAGCGCCGGTGCAACCAAAATCATCGGCGACCAAGTTGCTCAGGCCGGTGGCGCAATCGCCGTCGTACGACCAGGCTCACCAGACCATGACACGCAGGTCAACAACATCACCGCCACACTTGCCGGTGCCCAACCAACCAGCAGCCTGACGCAGCAAGACGTGAGTGATATTGGCAATATTCCTGGTGTCAGCGCAGTCGCTCCATTGATGTTGATTGGCGGCAATGTCACTACCGGCAGTACCACGCCAAACGATGCCGAAATCCTGGCAACAACACCCTCACTGACCGACATTGTTTCGCTTCCTATGAGTGATGGTCAGTTCATTGACAGTGTCACCAACAAGGACACCGCTGTCATTGGCACACAACTGGCAGTCAACCTTTATGGCACAGACCAAGCTATCGGTCGTACCTTCCACACGCACGGTATGACATTTACGGTCATCGGTGTCCTCAAACTTACAAATACCCCCGTTAACTACAACAATGTTGATTTTGATCACGCTGCCATTATCGGTATAGACAGTGGCAAAGCCTTCAACCAAGGTGTCGCTTCTATCCAGCAAATCGACCTGCGGGCCTCCAACGACAGCAAACTAGCGAGCGTTGTCGACCAAGTAAACAAAAAACTCTCCTCAAATCACCAAGGTGAAAAGGATTATGTCGTTCTGAGCGGTGACGCCCTAGCCCACCCGGCAAACGAACTCTTTTACACCGTCGCTGCCACCCTCACGACTATCGCCGGAATTTCGCTGCTGGTCGGTGGTATTGGCATCATGAACATTATGTTGGTTGGCGTATCAGAACGTACGCGCGAAATCGGCATCCGTAAATCGCTTGGCGCCTCGAATACTCACATAACCTGGCAGTTCCTGATTGAATCTCTTGCCATGAGTCTTGGCGGCGGCCTCACAGGCTACGTCATCGGCTACCTGGTCGCATTTGGCGTGGCGCGTACCTTCCTGACGTTCGACCCTGTTTTTAACTGGACAATTGCTGGTCTGTCATTTGGCATTTCACTCTTGGTTGGGCTCATCTTTGGCCTATATCCAGCCGTCCGAGCAGCTCGCAAAGACCCTATCGAAGCCTTGCGCCAATACCATTAAAATGATATAATCATCTTCAAACTGACCCCCGTCAACGATGACGGAAATTTGTTAGGATCGATCTTTCCCTCACAGAAGGAGTAACCATGTCCATTCCGGACACCGAAGAGCTCATCAAGATCATCTCGGCACCCGCCGCCTCGTTCACCTCGAAAAAGGCTGCGGTTGATCCAAAGATGCTCCCTGGGCTCATCCGGCACAGCTTCAGCTGGCGCTGGGGTGGTGGGCTCGATGCACACCGCCTTCGCGTCACTATCAAGACAGTACTGCCTCCGGTCGCAGAACAAGACGGCTCAACTACCGTCTTCTACTCGCCAATGTGCTGTGCCATCACGATAGGGCGCACGTTCCACCGCGACCACTACACTGGCGTCGGTGTCTACTCGTTCAACTACGACGAGCAGGCGCCCAAGCTACCGCGTAAACTCGCGATGGCGTTCCGCCCGCTCAGTAGTCCAGTGCCCGGTCTCCATCTACCCTGCGCCGGCGGCTTTTAGCCACTATGCCGGCGCGCAAGCCCCCATCCTCGCGTTATCATAGCGGGGCTCTGGGGGCCTCGTTATTTCCGGGCTATTTTACCAGTTCGGTTTTCAGTTTTTCGACCAAATCAACGGGGGTAGGATCGACGCCATTGAGCACCGCCAAGTAGATACTCACAAAGTCTGCTAATATACTGCCCCATAGTAGTTGTTTCAGTGGTGTATCGCCCACAAGTTCAATCGTATTCGCTTTTGGTCGCATACCACTCAGCAATCGATCGGTAATCTCAAATCGCTTCAAAATCCGCTCATGTTCAAACGAACTCTTGATATCAAATATCACAAACGGCTTTTCGATAGGGTGCGATGACCAACCAATAAATTCATTGTGATTTGCTTCGGAATAAACATTCCAAAACGACACGTTCTTGGCGTTCTCATTCCAACTAATCTTCCATTTATACGCCACGGGGCCAGTCAGTCGACCGCCATAGAATACTGGCGTCTTGCCCACGGCAATCAGCGCTAGTTGCTTGGCGTAGTTTTTATCAATCGGTACCAATGATGTCCACTGATCCGATTCGCTCTTTAGCCAGTCACCTGTTTGCGCCACCTCCTCTACGACCTCGTTCGACAACACACCAAAGCTCGTCAACAATGCGGCTAGCGCCTTCAAGTTAAACAACACTGCCATACGTGGCTGCAATCCTGCGGGGATTTGCACTCGCGGCAATTTACTTGCTTCTGCCTGCTCAATCAACTTGCCACCCGCTGCAATCACCGATCGATGCGCACCAAGTTGTTCCGCCTGGGCTAGACAGGCAATTGTCTCCTCGGTATTGCCCGAGTAGCTACTGGCGACAACCAGCGTCGTAGCATCAACATACGTCGGCAACTCGTACTCACGTACAACTTCCAGCGGTATCTTTAGCTTTTCTTCTAGCCATGCCTTCATTAACAGAGCCGCCAGAGCGCTTCCGCCCATGCCGGCAATCACGACTTTGGTAATATTGAGACTCTCGGGGGTCCCGTCTAGAACCTCTGCACCGTATTGCACCTGCTGCCATTGATCGGCCGCTACTCCTAACGCGTTCTTGGGGTCGCGCTGTTTCAAAATGTTCGTATCGTCAAGCATATTTTCCTCCTGTTGCGAGTATCACTGTAATTATGATACACTTTTGGAAGATTAAAGCATAACAACAATACTATTACGAGGTGGGCATGACCGAGGGTACGGGCGAACAGGATTTAGTTAAAGCACTTGATAACGTAGCTGGTGCTGCTGCGAGTGTTGGTGGCGTTCCTAACCCCTATGGCCAGGCAGTCCCTGTACAGCACGCTGGTGCCGTCCCCTCACCTTACCCTGCTATCCAGCCTATGCCAGCACCTCTGCCGACTCAGCCATCGGATACGCCTCCGTACCTATCACCTGATCCATCAGCCCCATTGATCTATCCTACAGCTCCTGTACCCGCTCCAGCGGTCGTAACCGAGGACAGCGGCCCACTTGCTGCAATCAAGCAAGACGCCCTCGTAGAGCTTCGTCCGCTTGTTGATAAGCTCAACGTTTCACCGGAGGAAAAGTTCGACACATATCTGCTCCTCATCCGTAGCACCGACGACACCAATCTTATCGGCCCTGCCCACGATGCCGCCAAAGCAATCACTGACGAAACCCGTCGCGCCGAAGCCCTTTTGGACATTATCAAAGAGATTGATTACTTGTCCCACCCCAAGACTGACGCGTAGACACAGGGCTCTAGCCGTGGACTACCATGCGCAGCATGGGCTTTAGGGGCAGGAGGTTCTTTTGCAAATTCACTTTGTAAAAGAATCGGAAGGGCAAGCCCTTCCTTTTTATATGCAAAACTCCCCTGCGTTAGCTACAGGGGAGTTTCTAAATCTGAGCAAGGACCAATGTTTATTTTTTGTGCTCAGATTTTTTGTGTTTGTGCTCAGCTTCAACGTCTTCTACTTGCGTAGCGTCAGGAGCTGTTGGCGGGTCATTTTTCGAAAGTGTAAGTGGGTGTGACTGGGTGTGGAGCATCGCAAATTCCAGTTCTTGGCGGCTCTTCAGGAAGTACACGACTCCGACAGTGATTGCACCTAGGCCAATCAGGCCAGCAATAACTTGCGCAGGACCAGTCGTTGGCAGAACGCCAGCACAATTTCCTGCAACGGTTACGGTTGCGCTTGAGTCAAGCTCACCATTCACGGTCGCGGCCGTTGCAATGTTTGTCAGGACCGTACAAGGAGCGGCATCAATGCGTGCTGAGAAGTGAAGATCTGCGCTACTGCTACCGGCGTAGTTGCCGATATCGCTACCGTTAGCGCTGCTAATACTATCATCAACCGTCTTGCCATCCGGGAAGTTACCGTTATAGAGTTTGGCACTGCCAGGGATAAATGTAACACCGGCAGGTAGCTTATCACGCAGGGTGACGTCATTCTGTGCAGTGTTACCCGTGTTGTCATAGGACAGTTTGTAATCAACTGTTGTGCCCTGGTTAACCGTTAGGTTGGGTTTCCAGGCATCTGCGCCAGTACCAGTTGGACGGACGTTTTTGACAAAGGTGAAGTTAGGAGCAACGGCGGTGAAGTCAAAGGTAATGTAACCAGAGTAATGGTCACAGGCTGGCAGGTCACCGTTTAGGCTGTCAAAGCCAAGCGGTGTACCAGTGCTGCTAAACAGTGCGTTTTCGTTGATGGCTTGGCCATTGGTCGCACCGTTGTTGAAAATCTTGGCAGAGTTATCTACATAACGGATTGCGATGTCACCAGCGCCAGAGTTACTGAAGTTGATATAGTCATACACCGTTTGAGGATTCGCGTTGGTTGCGCCAACATATGCCTCTGCGGTCGTCGAGCTTGTACCGGCATGGATAACCGATGGCAATGCTGTTCGGGCATAGGCACCGTGAGCGATACCAACACCACTGGTGTTCAAGTCGCTTGATGCGTTGTTGTGGTAAAAAATCAATGCTTCGTACTTGTCGCCAGATTTTAGGTTGGCCGTATCGCCATATTGTTCGCCTGTCGTGACGTCTTTGACACGAAAGAAGTTCCGCTCGTCACCGTAACTAGGGTCGTTAGTGATTGAGTCAAATGTGACATAGGTTGCTGGGTCAGTAATCGTGAAGGTTGGACGATCTGGGCCGTAGGCCAACACCGCTGCCGGAATGGCAACAATCGATAGGAGTACTGAGACTACGAAGCTTGATGTGCGAAGATCAAATTTTTGCTTGATGTTTTTTATAAAGGTACGCATAGTTCTATTCCTTTCCTATGATTAATTTGCGTTCGGACGTGAGCCGGGGCCGTTATTGCCACCACCGATGCTTGCACCGGGTGCAGCACCAGGGTTAGCTTCTCGAGCTCCTGGTACACCAAGGCCACTTTGACGACCTGGGTCTGCGCCTAGTCCTGGACGGACGGCGTCGGTCACACCATTATGAGTTTCTGGAGGTGCGACGGTGAACGGATTATTACCTTCATCGATACCTGAGCCCATCTGTGGCAGACCAGGGTTAGTGCCAGGACCCTTTACCGGACGAGTTACTGGTGGAGGTGTATCAATTGGAGGAGTATCGACAGGTGGAGGGCTACCGCCTGGAGGAACTGTGTCTACAGGAGGAGCTATGTTTACTGGTGGAGGTGCAATGCTTTCCGCTGGAGGAACTGCAGGAACTGTGCCAACTTGTGAATGGAATATTTCCTGTGGTACAGATGCCGGAGCAGCTATCTGCGCTGGAGGCTGAATCGAAAGCTGGTTACAATATTCATCCCAACAGTACGTCTGACCATCGATGATGTATTCACGGGCTTTTTGGTCACCATACCCAACCGATGGATCCATGAACACTTGGTGCGCGTCGTGACTACCGGGAGCCGATGGTTTCGCACCATAGATTAGTTGCGTCAACGAGTTGTTGGCACCAGGTGACATATAGCCAGGACGAAGAGTGATTTCATTGCCAATCGTTCCCTTGTTCAATTTGTCAGTAATCTGGGAGATGACATTATTGTAGGCAGTAGGGTTGTCATGGAGGTAAGTACCCCAGTCGTTCACCTTAATGTTAAAGGCCGAAACGGCGGCATCACTGTGCTGCATAACATCAACAGGAGGCATAACAGGGGCACCAGGAATATGAAGTTGTGACGCCCACATCGCAGTGATGTTTGGGTTCCCCTGGAACATTTCTGTGACGTTCTTAATTGCACCAGCTTTGTCGTTTGCCGACAGAGCTGGGTTGCCAGGACTAAAGTCATTGGCATGATGAAGTTTATCGGTCATTTTTGATGTGTCGGGCATCGTATCAAATACATGCTTGAGCTGTTCCTGGCTTGGGCTGCCAGCGCTCGAAGGAGGAAGGTCGTTTACCTTAGGTGTAGAACCCGCGCCAGTTCTGTTATCGAGCAAATATTTAAAGTGTTCGTAGCCATAGATTGCGAGGCCTGCTGCAGCGGCAGATGCGATGCCGATTGCAACTCGTGATAAGATTTTTGTTCGTCGTTCACGTTTATCAAGTTCTTTTTTGATTTCGACTGCGTCAGTCATGCCTTTGTCACGAAGTTCTTGCTCATGTTTTGTGCGCTTTGCGGCACGCTTAAGGGCCTTCTTTTCTTTTCGTGATTGGTTTGCAGAGCTGATATGTAAGGCCGTCGCGACACCTTGTGCACCGATGCCAGCGCGATCAGTTGGGGCGATGTCTTCGCCAAATTTGGCGGCAATAGCAACACCGCGTTCTTCGGGTGTCATATCTTTCCACGCACGTGGTGGCTGTTGGTCGGCTGTGGCGGGATCTTGTGTCTGTGCGGCGGTATCAGCTGGGACAAGTTTCGCAAGAATGGCCATAAGCGCGTTACGAGCTTCCTCGTCTGCTTCAAAGATTGAGCCGAGGCTTTCACCATCGGGGTCAGTTTTGCTTTGCAATTCTACTAATGTGCGGAGGTTTGGATCGTCCTCGATACGCTTTAACATTTCTGGTGTCATTTGAGCGAAAGCGGTTGGACCAACAACACTTTCAACGGTGGCGCTGAATGTTTCAGGACTTGCGGGTGCAGCTTCACCAGGATCAGCAGCAGGCTCTGCATCATCAAGGGCGCGAATTTCGTTGACCTTTTCCCAATCAGACTTATCTTCGTCGTTCATGATGGCTTGCTTTTTGTCATCAGCTGATTCAGTTGATACTTCGGCTTCGTCACCTAAGTCTTTGATGGCATGTGCTTTTTCCCAGGTTGAGAGTTCTGGGTCGTTCCAAATTGCCATTTTTTCGGCTTCTTTGGTTGATGTTGCTGGCGCTGGTGTTTCGCTCATGATGGTGGTCCTATAAGGTGCTAACTTTTTTTATTGTTTTGTTTTTTGTTTTGAAAAACTTCTATCTGAAGACTAGCATAAACGCTATAAATTGTCAATACCCTAGAGCTTAGTTCCACAGAAAATGCAACTTGTCAACAAAGACTCCACCTCTGTGGGTGGAGTCTCATTATAATCGAGGATGAATTAGACGATTGGTTGTGTTGGACCTGCAGGCGGTACAGTCGGCGGTGTTTGTTCGTCGTCGGTTGGCGCTGGTTCGCTAGTCTCTTCAGGAACTGGTGGAGATGCCAATGTTGGAGGCGTATCGTTGTTCTCGGGTGCTGGAGTCCCCTCGACAGAGGGCGGAGTCTCTACTGTAGGCGGAAGTTGTTCGCCTTCGTTGCTTGGAGCAGCTGTTTCCTCGGTTGTTGCGGGTGCGGCGGTAGTATTATCATCGAGTTGCGGTGCTGGTGTCTGTGATTCATGATTTTCTGGTACGGCTGGTGCGGCGGCCTTTTTGCCTCCAAAAAGTTTTGACCAAAAACTTACCTTTTTAGGCGTTTCCGGTGCTGGTGTCGGTGCAGGCGTGCTGCTATCTGCTGGCGGCATTATAATTCCCCTCGTTTACTTCTCTCTAAACACTACCGGATTACGGCGGTGGCGTCAACTAAGCCACGTTAAAAGATTGCCTGTGTGAATGAGTTGAGCTGACACATCTGGATACGTATCGGTAAAGTACTTCGGTGTTGTGAGCTTTTTGTCTGTGTAGGCAAAATCATAGGCATTATATATATCGTCTTTGGCTTCAATCAAATCAAGCTCATGAGACAGCGCACGCCAGTAGTAACGTTGAACACGCTGATCGTTTGCTTGCCAGTGCTTCATGCGTTCATTCATGCAGAAATTCTCCCACAGAGCGTCACGGTCAGCACGCAGGTCGAGCGGCTGAAGCGACTGTATGAGTGCGTTGCGAATACCAAGGTCATAGAAGTAGACTTTACGCTTGCGATTACTTAGCATTCCCTTTTCTGTACCCGTCAGTGCTGGCAAACGATAGACGACGAAGGCCATTTCCAGTAGCGTGATGTAGCGCTCGATAGTTTCGACTTTTACCCCGAACATCAACCCTAGTTCGTTGTAGGACACCTCCTCGCCTATCTTGAGCGCGAGGGCCTGCAAGAGACGCGGCAAAAGTTGACGCTGACGTAACTCGACTAGCTCTAGACTGTCCTTGTAGACATAGTTATTGGCAAGGGCAATAATTTCCTCGTCGGCACGGTTATCATCTGTCAGGACAATGCCCGGATAGCTGCCAAGACGTAGCAATCGATCAAACAGTGTCTCCATCTGGAGGTTGCTATAGCCAAAATGACTTTTGATTTCTGCGACCGACAGTGGCGTCAGAAAGAATTCATAAGCACGGCCTGTGAGCGGCTCCTTGACCTTGCCCGCCAAATCAAACGATGAACTGCCAGTCGCAATAATATCGAGTTCGGGATGCGTGTCAATCAGTAATTTGAGCGTGAGACCGATATTCTGCACTCGTTGGGCTTCATCGATAACGATGCGTTTCGCCTGACCTATTACTCGCTCGAGTGCCGCCAGGCTGGTCGGCTTCAGGGCCTCGGCCGTTACCATCTCGTCGCAGTTCAGATATAGCTGATCCTCTGTCGGGGCTTCGGCCAGTATTTGTCGTGCAACCGTGGTTTTACCAACTCGGCGGGGGCCATAGAGGACAATCACCCGCCCGCGTCCCAGATGGGAACGAATAAGAGGGGTCAGGGTTCTTTCTATCATACTGGAGATAATAACATAAGTTATTTCCAGTATGTAAGAGAAAAGTGTTACATCATGCTCATGCCGCCAGGCATTCCACCGCCTGCGGATGAGTCTTCTTTCTCTGGGATGTCGACGATGAGCGCGCCCATGGTAGCCGCAGTCGAGGCAATAGAAACAGCGTTTAGCACCGCTTCCTTTGTGACCTTCACAGGATCAATAACACCGGCCTTTTTGACATCAATCAGACCAGCTTCGGGGTTGTTCACATCAATTCCCTGCCCCGGCTTGGCTGCTTCGACTTGCGCAAGGAGTGCTTCGCTATTAAGACCGGCATTGGCTGTAATCAGAGTAAATGGCACACGGAGTGCCTGCTTGAGGATTTGTTTGCCAGCACTGATACTGTCGGCTCCGCCCGGCTTGATGGTTGCTGCCAGATTGACCAGTGTCACACCACCACCAGCAACAATGCCCTCGGCTAAGGCTGCCTTGGTTGCAGCCACTGCGTCGTCGACACGGTATTTCTTTTCGTCGATTTCGGTTTCTGTGGCGCCACCGACTTTGATGACGGCAACTTTGCCACTGAGGGCTGCGGCGCGTTTCTCTAGCTGTTCTTTGTCGTATTCACTCGAGGCATTTTGGGCTTGGCCTGTAATCTGTTTAATGCGATCAGTGATTGTCTTTGGCTTGCCTGCACCCTCGATAATAGTCGTTACATCCTTACCAACGATGATTTTACGAGCCGTACCGATAACATCGAGGCCGACATTTTCAAATGTTAGACCTTGGTCGTCACTGATGACAACGCCACCGGTCAGCGTTGCGATGTCTTGCAGGATGTCCTTGCGACGGTCGCCAAATGACGGTGCTTTGACGGCAACGCTATTCAGAACACCCTTTAATTTGTTCAGGATCAAGACGCTCAGTGCATCGCCTTCGACTTCGTCAGCAATCAGGACAACGTCCTTTTTGCCGGCTTCAGCGAGCTTTTCGATAAGTGGTAGGAATTCCTGAACGCTACCGATTTTTTTGTCGGTAATGATGATTGATGGCTTTTCGTAGATTGCTTCCTGGCGAGCCGCATCTGTGACGAAGAACGGTGATGACCAACCTTTGTCCAGACTAAAGCCCTCGACGACCTCAGCCTCAACCTCAAGCCCCTGCCCAGCCTCAACAGTCACAATGCCGTCCTTGCCAATCTTTTCGATGACACTGGCGATGAGCTTGCCAATCTGTTCATCACCGGCGCTGATAGTCGCAACCTCGGCGACTCGGTCCGATTTGCCCTCGATACTTTCGGCTAGCTTGTCGAGTTGTTTGATGATGTCACCGGCAGCCAGCTCGATGCCCTTTCGGAGTTCAATCGGGTTGTGGCCAGCTGCAATCAGGCGGTTGGCTTCCTTGAGGATGTTGTATGTCAACACCGTGACGGTTGTCGTACCGTCACCAGCAACTTTATTCAGTTTGCTGGCGGCTTGTTTAATAAGTTCAGCACCGACTTTATAGCCGAGCGTTTCGTCGTCGAGTTCTGGGAGGTCGAGCGCTTCTGCAACCGTTACACCATCATGGGTCACAGTCGGTCCGCCATAGCCCTTGGCAATGACCACATTTCGCCCCTTTGGTCCGTACGTCACCTTTACTGCATCATAGAGTGCCTTTGCGCCACCGAGAACACGCGCCCTAGCATCATCATCATAAAATACTTTTTTTGCCATCAATTAACTCCTTAAACTGTCGCCAGTACGTCTTCTTCTTTTACGATTAAGTACTCTTTGCCATCGATTTTGAGATCTGTTGACGAGTATTGCTTATAAATAATTTTATCGCCTTTTTTGATGCTTTTGACATCTGGGCCAACTGCTTCAACGACCGCATACGCTGGCTGTTCCTTGGCCGTGTCTGGCAGATAGATACCACTTGCAGTCTTGGTCTTTGCTTCCTCAACAACAGCGACCACACGGTCAGCAAGCGGTTTGATTGGGGTACTCATTTGTGCTCCTCCGTGAACTTTAATCTATTTCTATTCTAGACAAAATAATTGGCACTTGCAACACCAGAGTGCTAGTTTTCCTCTTTACAACACTTATGGTAAGTTAGTTGCATGACCCAGGACGATGATACAGTTCCCTACCAGCAACTTGTCGATCACTTCAATCGACCGTCTGATTCTCCCGGGGAGCAATTTGACCCTGACGAGCTCCCCGAGGGCGAACCACGCGAATTGTATGATACTGTCATGGCCGAATATTACAGTCACATCCCCTCCTTCACGGCGACATCAGCCAAGGAAAAAGCCAAGTTTGATCTGATTAATCGAGCGAACCAAAACATTGAGGCTCTCGCCGCTAAGGCTCAAGCGGTAAATTCAAACGTTCCCGAAGTGCTAGAGACAACCGAAAACAAGCAGCTAACTCGCCAAGAAATCAAACGGATTGTAGGGTCGTACCGAAGTGTGCGACCAGTTAGGCCGCGTGAAGTTCACCCTTAGCAGGTGCGGGTAGAAAGTTCCCTGCATCAACCAATTCACTAATGTTGCTCAGACCAGTACTATCCATAATTGCGACACCGCGCTCATCAAACAATGTAATAACGGCTAGATTTTGAACTTTTTCGTACTCAATAAGTGCACCGCCAGCAGCCTTGTTCTCCATAATTGCAGCAATGACTTTTGGTTGATCGCCATGGCTTTGCGTTATGACATTTCTACCCTGTAGCAAAATACCCTCTGTAAGTGCATGCGCCGTACCCTCATCGGCAAGTTCTGCCTGGACAACAACAATGGCACCCTTTTCGGGTAACCATTCAGCGAACGCCTTACCGACGTTCCAAACGTATTCTGTAGTGAGTGATTGGCCGACGTATCCGCGGATATCAGTCGACGAAAAGATATTTCCCATTCCTTAGACTATATCAGGTCCGGTACAATGGTTCTATGACGATGCGACTCGCAGACAGTTCAGAAATAGATAATTGGAACACCAAAATCCTCGGTAATCCCGATGGTGGCGACGTTTTACAGAGCGTGCAGTTCGCCCATATGCGAGAGATGGGGAATTGGAAACCACGCTATGTACTGGCTGGTAGCGTTGCACTGACAATCCTCGAAAAACCCGTTGCTGGACTCGGTAATTTTTGGTACATCCCCAAGGGACCGGGCATATCAACCGTGCCCCAGCTTGGTGATTTACTGCCTGATTTACGGTCGTTTGCGGACAAGCACGGCGTCTTTGCAGTGAAAGTTGAGCCCGAACTGGAAAAGACCGATGATGCCATGAAAGCCCTGCACGAATTGGGGCTAAAACACGTTGCAGCTATCCAACCCAACGCATCCACCGTGCTGATTGATCTAGGGCCAAAACTCGACGAAATTATGGCTGGGCTGAACCAAAAGGGTCGCCATGCTATCAAAAGAGCAGAACGTGACGGTGTAACAGTTGAACGAGTGAAAGCAACCGATAAAAACTGCGAAGCGTTCTATGAACTGCTTCAGCAAACTGCCAGCGGTTCCTTTATCATCCGGCCCTACGACTATTTCAAAAAACTATGGCAATCATTCGCTAGTGCCGAGATGGGTCAGCTGTTTTTTGCCAATTACGACGGCAAGTTGGTCGCGGCGGCGTTCGCCATGGTATTTGGCGAAAAAAGCACCTACAAAGATGGTGCCAGCGTGCGCGAACGAACCGCCTATGGCGCCAGCCACCTGCTGCAATGGCATATCATTGCCTGGGCAAAGGAGCGCGGTGCAAAGCAACACAACCTCTACGGATCCCCATCCAGTGACCAAATAAATGACGAGCAACACCCCTATTACGGCGTTGGCCGATTCAAAACCAGTTTCAACAAGCATGTGACCGATTACGTCGGTGCATTCGATCTGGTCGTCAGGCCACGGCAGTACGCGCTGTGGATCAAATTTGGCGAGCGAGCCGCCAAGAGTTTGTGGTGGCGGTCACGTCACGAATCCTGGTATTAAATAAAGGAAGGGTAAACCCTTCCAACCGATAACCGGAGTAAATCCGTTTATCGGCCTCCATCCCCTAAAGGCCGTATAAATCCGGCTTAAACACCTCTACGGCTTAGTAGGCAGAGTAAAGTGAAACGCCGTTCCCTCGCCATGCACTGATTCAAACCATAGCCGACCACCCATACCCTCGATGAACTGCTTGGTGACATACATGCCAAGGCCCGTACCTTGAACTTTCGCGCGATCCTCGTGTTCAACACGGAAGAACTTCTGGAACATTTTTGCCTGCTGGTCCTGCGGTATGCCAAGACCCGTATCACGTATGGTAATTTCTATCGTTTGACCCTTGATTTCATGCGAGATTGTCACCGAGCCGTTCGGCCGATTGTATTTGATACCGTTACTGATAAAATTCGTCAGCACAATCTCGAGCTTGGTCTTATCCGCCATGGCCATAACGGGCTGCGCTGGGGGCACATACTCGACAGTAATACCCTTTTCTATCGCCGTTGTTCGCTGTAGTTCTACCATACTGGAGATTGCCTTGCCGATATCAATCTGCTCGATAGTAAATGTTGCTCGTCCGGACTCCAGCCTCGCGATATCCAGAAGCTCGTTCACCAAATCACGAAGTCGAACTGTTGATGTATACGCGGTGGTGGTCAGCCCCTTTGCAGTGTCATCGAGCGTGCCCATGCCGTCATCAACCATCATCGACAGATTGCCAATAATAGCCGTTAGTGGTGCCCGAATTTCATGTGTAGCAACACTGATGAATTCTTTATTTTTTTGGTCGATTTCAGCTTCAGCCTCTTGGATTTTCTTTGCCATGTTATTCATAATCTCAGCCAATTGAGAGAACTCTTTGTCGCTCATAGTCACCGTGTCAATCTGGTGGTCCAGTTCGCCGGTCGAAAATAACACCGCGCCTCCAACAAGCCCAAGGATACTATCAACCGTCCGACGCACGAACAGTGAGCCAACCAGCAGAAAGCTGACGAGCAACAGCCCGATGATGCCAACCGCTATGATCTGCCCAGAGGCGAGAGCGCCAAGAGCAATAGCAGATGGCGAGGCAACGATAACACGCCAAGCAGATTGGCCGATCCTTTCAGACGTTGCTAGGTATTCAATGCCGGAACTCGTAAAACTCGTCTGTTCGCCAGCCTTGCTCCCGCGTAGCACTGGTAGGTACAATGCCGACCCATTTAATTGCGGGTAGCCCGCTCCGCTTTCTTCATCTGCAACCACGACATATGCCTTGGCGTTGTCGATCGGTGCAGATTTCCATGATGGATAGAGAAATTTCGCATTATCGAGATCGTATACGGCAATGACCGCACCTTGGTCAATTGGATATGCGAACACGATTTTCCTCAGGTCACCATCCTGGACGAGCTGAGCCTCGACTGGCTCTTTCAAGGCCTCCTTCGTTAATTCGTCAATGCGCTTGGCCGCCGCTTCCGATAGGGCCTTACCACTATCTGCCCTGCTCACAGTGGCGCCAATTTTGTCGACGACAAGTAGCTTCGACGTTTCGGGGAAATACTCGGTGACAGCCGAGAGCCTGTCGTTGATCGCTTTCTGCTCAAGCGTGGACTGGTCCTGTACCTCGACTGCATAGCCGCTATCAACCGCCTGAGGGACGCCTGTTCCGTTGGCCTTGGCAACGGCGATTTGAGCGTAAAACGGACTACATACAGCGTCGGGTGCAGCGGTATATTTCGCATTCGACCCAATGAACGCCCGGCAGGCAGCATAATCGTGGTCTAGTTCTGTGCGTTTATCACCATATTCGCTTTTTGTCGCGAATAATTCGGCACCGGTACTGCGTAGTATCGTTTGGCGTATTGCGAATTCACGATCCAGCTTGGCGCTAGTGGTCACAGCCGCCCGCCCCAGGCTGTCGAGCTCAGACTTGCGTACCGTGCTACTAATGAAGACGTAAGCGGCAACACAAAGAACGAGGAGGAGCAGGAACGGTGGCAATAACACGCGCAGCAAAAAACGCATCTGCAGGCTGGGACTATGAATTAGTTGTTTGATAGGGGTTAAGATCTTTAACATTGATGCTTGAACCCATAATCTTTCTCGACGGCGTTCGGTGAGTTCAGCCTGAGGCTTACCACTTGGTCACTGGTGTTAGCGCTCACATATTGCTGTATTGTTACCGGCACACTCGTTTGTCCGACCGAAAAAGACACGTTGAACTCATTCCCCCAGGTACTACCAGGCCACCTCCACTGCGCTTTCGCCACACCGGGCGCGTTCTGGGCGGTGGCGGTGAAGGTAAATTTGTAGGTGATGGTGCAGCCGTTAGCATACGATGACTTGTTCGATGTCTCGTATGTCACGTTCGAACCTATATTTGCCGTAAACGCCGCTGTGGTTGGAACGGGACTCGGGCTGGATGACGGGCTAACGGATGGGCTGACTGTGACCACGGGGGTGCTAGCACCCCCATTGCTAGTCTGCACCGTGCCGCCCGTTGTGGTGGTTGCTGAGTTCGATTGATTTTCAGATGAAGCCCCGCCTGTTGACGTGTCGGCTGGTGTATTACTGTCGGAAGATCCTTTATTGGCCGCTGTACCGTCTATCGGAATTTTGACGATTTCGCTCGTACCGTCTTTCAGTACCAATCTGTTTTGACCCGACGTGATGAGCGGGTTAATCTTTGATAAATCACCGATACTGACGAGTGCCAAAAAGCGAAACCAGACCAATAGCAGGAGCGTGATAATCAAACCAACAATCACAAGGACAACAAGCGTATAGTTACGGAAAAATTTCTTCAGTGCCTGTTTTTTGTCTTCCACCATTGTTCATAAGCTCTATTCGAGTAGTTCTTTTACGGCATCAGCGTCGTTCCACGGGATTCGTTCGCCGTTCACAATACGAAACTTCTCGTGTCCCATACCAGTGATGAGCACGATATCACCCTTAGTCGCGATGCCGAGGGCCTTTTTGATAGCTTCGTGACGATCAGCAATTTCGGTCGTTTTGCCCGATCCACCAGCAGATTCGATGCCTTGCATGACTTGTTCGCGAATTTTGTCAGGGTTCTCGTTGTAGCTTTCCTCGTCAGTTAAAACGATACGATCGGCTAGTTTGGCAGCAATTTCGCCCATAATCGGTCGTTTTCCCTTGTCTCGATCGCCAGTGGCGCCAAAGACAAGAATAACGCGATTTTTGGTAATCGCTTTTGCAGCCGTCAGAAACTTCTCTAACCCGTCCGGCGTGTGCGCATAATCAACGACGACGTCGAAATCCTTGCCCGTTTTGACATGTTCGAACCTACCGGGTACGCCCTCGAGGTTGGCAACACCCTCTACAATGTCGTTCAAATTAATACCCAATACATAGGCAGCAGTCGCCGCTGCAACCATATTGTCGATGTTGTACTCGCCCGGTAGTGCCGTCGCAAGTTCCAGTTCATCGTGGTGATCAAGCAGGATTGTCGCCTCACTGCCCTTGCGGAATAGTCTCGTCTTCGTTACCCGAACCTCGGCGTCGTCGTGCCTGCCGTAAGTGATTTTTTGGCCAGCTGCTTGGAATTGATTAAAGAAATCGTACCACTCATCATCCCGGTTCAGCACGATAAATTGCGGGTTAGCCGCGAATAATTTGCCCTTTGCCTCGGCATATTTCTCCATCGTGCCGTGGTAGTCCAAATGATCCTGGGTCAGATTGGTCATAATTGCCGCCATAATCGGCACACCGTCCAACTTATGTTGGTCGAGCGCATGGCTGGTCACTTCCAGCAGAACATAATCAACTTTTTCACGCTTCGCCTCACGGAAAAACTTCTGCATTTCGGCAGTCAATGCGACTGTTGCATTGAGGTCATTAATTTTGCGATGACCATTAATCTCGATGACCGCAGTCGTGAACATGGCGGTCCTATGTCCCGCCTCTTTCATAATCTCATTCAGGTAATTCAGAGTCGTCGTTTTGCCGTTTGTCCCTGTTATAGCGATGACTTTCAGGTTTTTTGCCGGGTTGCCGTAGCGAGCCCGAACCAGCCGAACACGACCCTTTCGATAGCCTTCTTCAATCTTGTGGACCGTACCCTTTGGCAAGACCCCGCGCACTCCCTTTACAAGCAGTTGTTTCATGCTCCTATTCTACCATCTCGCTCGCGGCGCTATGATAGTGATATGAATATCGTGACACTTGATCAAGCCATACCACTGTTGCAAAACGGCGCCATTGGGGTTGTACCGACGGATACAGTCTACGGGTTGGTAACTATCGCCGCTGATCATGCGGCGGTTCATCGATTCTATACGCTCAAAAGCCGCGAGAAGAAACCGGGCACATTGATTGCCAGTTCAACCGATCAACTCCTTGCGCTCAGTGTTTCACCTACCGAGATCGAAAAAGTCGTCCACTATTGGCCCAATCCTCTCAGTGCCGTACTGCCCGTCCCCGACAACACGTATCTACATCAAGGTGTCGGTACGCTGGCGATGCGTGTCGTTGCGGATCCGACCATCAAGCAGTTCCTCGAGCAAACGGGACCCCTTATCACCTCGAGCGCCAATCAGCCAGGTCAGCCGCCAGCCACGAATATCAGCGAAGCAGCCGCGTACTTCGGAGATAGCATTGATTTCTACGTTGATGGTGGCACAATTGATCAAAAATTGCCGTCGACCATCATTCGACCGACACATGACGGTATCGAAGTTCTCCGCCAGGGCTCCATCTCTGTTTAATCTGGTATAATACCGGTAGTGAAAATACTGGGAATTGAGAGTAGTTGTGACGAAACAGCAGTTGCGGTTGTCGAGGATGGCCGTAAGCTTCTTTCCAATGTCATTCAGACGCAGATCGATATCCACTCGCAGTATGGCGGCGTTGTGCCAGAAGTTGCCGCTCGTAGTCATATCGAAGTTATCAATCCCGTCATCAACCAAGCACTACGCGACGCTGACTGCACTTGGGATGACATTGACGCAATTGCCGTCACCTACGCCCCGGGCCTGATTGGCTCACTGCTCGTTGGCACCCTCGCCGCTCGTACTCTCGCCCTCATCCATAACAAACCGTTGTATCCTATACATCACGTTGAAGCGCATGTATATGCGAATTTCATCATTGAGAAGATGGAGAGTCAGCCCAATAATCTTTTGCCAAGCGAGCGCGGCAAAACGATTATTGGAGCTGGCGAACATGGCAAGGGAGGAAGAGCGATTGGTGGGCTTCGCGACCTTGTACTACCGAGCTCTCAACCTCAATTCCCAATGCTTGCACTGATTGTTTCCGGCGGCCACTCGCAACTTGTTCTCTTTCAAGACCACGGTAACTACGAGCTCCTGGGCCAAACCCAGGACGATGCCGTCGGTGAAGCCTTTGACAAGGTCGCCAAAATCATCGGCCTACCCTACCCTGGCGGCCCATCAGTTGCCAAAGCCGCGCTAGCTGGCGATCCGCACAAATACAAACTGCCGAAGGCTAAACTGACAAACCCATACGACTTTAGCTTCTCTGGGCTCAAGACAGCCCTTCTAAGGGCCGTCCAGCACGAAACTGGGAATGATTACACCTTCCCTTCACACGACCTTCCTGCGCTCCTGAGCGACGTCCAGCGCAATGACTTTGCCGCCAGTTTTCAGCAAACAGCCGTTGAAACCCTGGTCGACAAAGCCGAAAAGGCATTCAAAGACTACTCACCCGCCTCTGTAGTCATCGCTGGTGGCGTGGCCGCCAATCAGGAACTTCGTCGCCAGCTGCAAGAACGTCTACCCCTGAACATCGAGTACGCACCGATGCAGCTTTGTACCGACAACGGCGCCATGATCGCCGCACTTGGTTATTTCTACGCACAAAAAAAGGACCCTGTGAGTCCATTCGATTTAGAAGTTGTACCTAGCCTATCCATGACCAAAACAGCGTGGGCCTAACATTCACTTCACACAGATACTGATCTGTAGAAAGTGAATGTGACAAGCAGGTACGACAAGGTCGCGGGGACGTGGGCCAAGCGGCCAATGTCGGCCTGCTTGTCACGTTCACCGGACGCCGGCTACTTCCGGTTCCACCACATACTGCGGTCGAAACCAAATGACACCCACTCCTTGTCACGGTTGTAGAAGCTGCGCAGCCCGGACTTGCGTTGGGCGAACAGCACACAACCGATGATCAGCATGGCCAAGATCGGATACCCGAAGGCACCGAGCACGTCGGCCAACAGCAGCGCCAGGTGAAGGACCCACAGCACGAACATCACGGCCAGGGTCAAGCCGATCCAGCAGCCCACATAGGCGGCTTTTGCCCAGCCCTGGCTGGTAATCTTCTTGTCCCGGAACTTGTAGAACGAGAACTTGAGTCGCATGGATTCCATGTTGTTCCCTCTTTCGTGCTAGATGGTCGAACCGATTGGACGGTTCTGGGTACCTGCTTGTCAGTTACGCTCCCATGAGTTTCCACTCTTGAAGCATGTATACTATACCATATAATTGCTAAATAATCTATACTATTTTCGTTTGATAGTTCTGACTATTTTCTTGCCCAGCGGAAGTACTTTTGTCCAGACCGTATACAGAGGTGAGAGGGGCCGATCGTAGGTGCCAATTAGTTTGTCCTCGTGATCAGCAAAACCGCGCTTAAAATTACTGACACCGTCGGATACCAAACCGTTCATGTCATAACGCTCTATCCCCCACTCGCGGGTTTTGCGAATGGCGTGCCATTTCAGCGCATAGTTTGCACGTAATTCTTGCCCCGTGTCATTCATACCACCGTACAACTCAAAGGCTGTTTTGGCGCTGATGGCCAACCATACGAACGCGATTGGTTCGTTATCAACATACGCAGCAAACACTGGTGAATTGTCACTCAGATTGGCAAAAACATCGTAATAATACTGGTCATCATGCAGCGCAAACCCTGCCCTTTTGGCCGTTTCTTGGTAAATCTGCAGGCATTTCGCTATGCCCTCTTTACTCTTTACCTGGCGGATTGTCATCGTGTCCTCGCCACTGGATTTACGGATGTATTGACGGGTCTTTTTGGCCATTGGCGCTAGCAAATCATCCTCGGATTTAGTGAGGTCAAGAATGAGGGTTTCCGGGATCAAAATAGTATTTGCAGACAGATGCCAACCGCCGGGTAATTTGGGTAATTCAACCCAGTCAGGTTCGATCGAGACCACTACTCCCCTGTATTGGGATTTGGCATAGTTCGTCAGGGCTATCAGGAAGTCACTCGTCTGGCCCGCCGTGACCACTGGTCCGCGTGGCACATAGACCAGTGCCTTAAACGGCCACGGTAGCTTACGAATAAGCACCTGTGCACCACCGATAATGTTTTTGTCCATATCATAGGCAAATAACCTATCTGCATGCCAGCCGTGCTCGGCCTTTGTCTGCCCCCATCCCCATAATTGCAGCGGATGACCATCGTTTTCTAGGACATATTCGTCCCAGGCTTCCCTGTCGTCGGTCGGCTGCATTGAAATCATAGGTTCATTATAACGGAAGGGTTCGCCCTTCCCGCTCGTTTTCGAAATAAATTCATAAACGAGCTCCCTACCCCTAAAGACCATACTCAAGCATGGTTGCTAGCGCATCTGGAGATTCCTGAGGTCCACCCGGAGATTCTCCGGTGTGACACGACGACTTGGCGGAAGATACCGAACGCCAAAGCGAAGAAAATGTGAGAAATATTACCGTTAGTGCTATACTAAGAGGTGAAAACAAACACGTGGAAAAAAGTTTGGACCTGAGGAGGGCATTTCTCGTGAAATGTTATATTTCCTAATGTCCAAGTTTCCACGTGAAAAGTACTTACGTTTACCAAAACGTCATCACCGCGGTTTACCTCTGTTAAATCAAATATTCATCTGTTATACTGATACAAATGAAACTTGCCAAAGCATACAACCCACCGGAATTCGAACCGACTATCTATGAAATGTGGGAGAAGGCCGGTGCATTCAAGCCGACAGGGAAGGGCGAACCCTATAGCGTTATCATGCCGCCGCCAAATGCCAACGGTAATCTACACATCGGCCACGCTCTTATGGCCAACCTCGAGGATATTTTGGCGCGCTACTACCGTATGCGGGGTAGGGATGTGCTATATCTACCAGGGGCGGATCATGCTGGGTTTGAAACGTGGGTCGTCTACGAACGAACCTTGGCCGAAAATGGCAAAAGCCGCACTGACTTTAGCCGCGAGGAACTATACAGCCAAGTCTGGAATTTCGTCGCTGACCAGAGGGGAACGATGGAGAAACAACTGCGTGCGCTCGGAGTCAGCGCTGACTGGAATAACCAGGTCTTTACCCTTGACGACAAAGTTGTGGCAACGGTCTATGACACATTCAAAAAGATGTGGGATGATGGTCTGATTTACAGGGGTGAGCGAATCGTTAACTACAGTACCAAATACCAGACTAGCTATGCCGATATCGAGGTCAACTACAAGACAGAGAAGGGTAAACTGTGGCGTATCGCGTATCCATCAATCGACCATGTGACCGAAATTGTCGTTGCCACCACGCGCCCAGAGACACTGCTTGGTGACACCGCAATCGCCGTTCATCCAGACGACGAACGCTACAAGAAATTAATTGGCTCACACGTCGTCGTACCTCTGTCGGACCGCGAAATTCCCGTTATCGGCGACGAGCACGTCGATCCTGCCTTTGGTACCGGCGCCGTCAAAGTTACCCCTGCACACGACCCAAATGACTTTGAAATAGGGGAGCGACACAACCTCGAGCGCATCCAGGTTATCGGCTTTGATGGCAAGATGATAAATGTCCCGACGCAGTTCCTGGGGCTTGAAGTAGAGGAGGCTAGGAAACGAGTCCTAGCGGCCCTCGAATCGGCCCAGTTACGACGTGGTGAGGACGATATCGAGCACTCCGTCGGCTATGACTACAAGAGTGGTTTGCCTATTCAACCAAT
>JAQGGV010000024.1 GCA_028289185.1 Candidatus Saccharimonadota bacterium | reverse complement strand
TGCCGTTGACGAAAAACAGCTCGAGAAAAAGAAGAAGCTGGCCTGGATATCTGACGACGGCGTGCGATTCAAATCACACATTGACGGTGATATGCACACCTTTACACCCGAACTGTCGATGCAGATTCAGCATGGTATTGGCGCTGATATCACCTTTACCTTTGATGAACTGACGACGTTGCACTATGACTATTATTACCAGGTCGAATCACTTGATAATCGGACGCACCCCTGGGCTGTGCGAAGCCTCGTCGAGCACAAACGTTTGAACACTGAGCGTTCGCATCGACCACCGCAGGCATTATTTGCTGTCATCCAGGGTGCTGATCATGAAGATTTGCGCCGACGGAGTGCCAAGTATTTGGGCGAGATGGACTTCGATGGTTTTGGCCTGGGAGGGGCTCTACGCAAGGAGAATATTGGCGAGATTGTGCGCTGGATGAACGAGGAACTGCCCGAGGGCAAGCCGCGGCACATGCTTGGCATTAGTGAACCCGATGATATCTTTGCCTGTATCGAAAACGGTGCCGATACCTTTGACTGTGTCTCGCCTGCCCGCGTGGCGCGTAATGGCGCACTGTATACGACACATGGCCGGGTCAACATTGGCCGCGCGCAGTACAAGGATGACTTCACGCCATTTGACGCGGATTGTGATTGTTACTTCTGCCAGAACTACACTTCGGCCTACCTGCACCATCTGTTAAACGTCGACGAACTATTCGGCAAAACCCTGGCCACAATTCATAACGAACGCTTTATTGTACGGCTAGTGGATGATATTCGCGCATCAATCGCCGACGGGACGTTTTTTGAGTTCAAGGTAAAATTCCTGCGCGATTACTACAGCAAAAAAGCATAAGCTAGCCAAAAAGTGCCCCACTAGGGTATACTAACGGCAATGAAGGTGCGTATTGAGATCGATACAAAGACGTTTGTCCGATTTTGGTTGGTCATATTTGGTATTGTCGCCGTTGCCTCTGTCGTTATCAGCGCCCGCGAAGCCTTAATCATCCTTGGCTCTGCTCTATTCCTCGCCCTGGCGCTCAACCGCCCAGTCAGCGCATTGGCAAATGTACTGCCTGGCAAAAGTCGTGCTGGTGGCACGGCGATTGCCTACATTATTGTCGTGGCACTCCTTGGTTTGTTTGTATCATTTGTTATTCCACCAGTTATCGAACAAACCGCTAAAGTCGTCGCAACCATACCAAATATTGTCGACCAAGTTCAGTCGCAATGGGCTGGACTACATACCGTTGTTAAACACTATGGTCTGGAAACGCAGCTGAACCAAGCGCTTAACTCTATCAAGGATAACGCAGCAAATTGGGCCGGTAGTGTTGGAACGAACGTTGTTTCGAGTGTTGGCTCATTGATTGGGCTTTTGACCAGCTTGCTTCTTGTGCTGGTGCTGTCATTCCTGATGCTCGTCGAGGCGCCATACTGGCTGACGAACATTTGGAGTATCTATAACGATCAGGAACGAATGGATCACGACCGTGAAATTGCGACCAAGATGTACAATGTCGTCACTGGCTATGTGACTGGTCAGCTGGCTGTTTCTGGCATCGGCGCAGTGTTTGCCGGCGTTATGGTATTTATCCTCAGCTTTATCTTTAACGTACCGCACAACTTGGCATTACCGGCCGCAGCAATTTCGTTCCTACTGTCACTCATCCCTATGTTTGGTGCAACGATCGGTGGCGTGATTATCTGTCTGCTCCTTGCCTTTAACGACCTCACGGCAGCACTCGTCTTTGCGGTATACTTCGTCGTTTACCAGCAGGTCGAAAACAACTTTGTTGCCCCAACTATTCAGTCAAAAACTGTCGATTTATCTGCGCTGGCCATTCTGGCATCTGTCACGGTCGGTTTGTATTTGTTCGGCATCGCCGGTGGTATTATCAGTATTCCGATTGCGGGCTGCATCAAGGTTTTGCTCGAGGACTATCTGGTTCGTGCCAAAAAGCAACGCAAGAAAAGCGAACAACCGCTGCACAAACTCGTCAAGAAAATCGAATCAGAAGAAGCTTAGTCTACTGATATTCCCAGATTGTTCCGGCTGGTGTGTCGCGGATAATGATTCCGCTGTCGTGCAGTTCGTCGCGTAGTTTGTCTGACGCCGTCCAATCCTTGGCCTCGCGAACACGTTCACGCTCAATGATTTTTTGCTTCTGTTCATCGCTAATATCGGGTGTTGTTTCAGCCAGTTTTAGGCCCAAAAGTTCGTCAATTTCCTCGACTAATTGAACCAGCGCGTCGCGATCGATTTTATCTATGCTATGCGATTCCAGATGTGAAAAGACTTCGTCGATGACGCTCAGTGCCAATGGTGTGTTGAGGTCATCGTTCAGGGCTTCCTTGATTTTACCAATGACGGCCGGGGATGGATTATCACCATTAACGCCAGTTGTCTGGTGGGTTTGGTGGCGAAGCGCGGCAATATTACGCCAGTGCGTGCGTCGGTTCTGGGCGGCGGTCAGATTATCAAAGGTGAAGTTTCCCTCGTTGCGGTACTGTCCTTGCAGTACAAACATACGGTAATCAAGTGGCGAAAAGCCCTTTTCCTGGAGGTTTGCCAGTGTATAGCCATTACCGAGGGATTTGCTGATTTTAGTGCCGTCAACTTTGAGATGGTTGCTGTGTAGCCAATAGTTGCTAAACTTTACCCCAGTTGCGCCCTCGGATTGGGCAATTTCGTTGGTATGGTGGACCGGGATGTGGTCGATGCCGCCGGTGTGGATGTCGAGAGTATGTCCCAGGATGTCCATGGCCATGGCGCTACATTCCAGGTGCCAGCCTGGGAAGCCCATTCGGACGTCGCCATCGAGGAGGTCTGCTGGCGTCTCCCATTCCATGTCTCGCTTCTCGTCGGCTGGCGAGAACTTCCAGAGTGCAAAATCAGACGGATTGCGCTTTTCCTCGTTGAAGGCTACGCGTGCGCCGGCCCTCTGATCCGCAAGGTCTAGCTCGGCAAAATCAGCATAGGTCGGGAATTTGCTGGTGTCGAAATAAATGCCGTCGTCGATTTGATAGGTAAAGCCTTTGTTTTTGAGCGTGCGGACTAATTCAAGTTGTTGCGGAATGTATTCGGTGGCTTTGGTGATGTGTTCGGGCGTAATTAAGTTCAATGCTTCCATGCCAGCCAGGAAATCATCGGTATAGAACTTTGCGACTTCCCAGGCTGTCTTGCCCTCGCGCCGCGCGCCCTTTTCCAACTTATCCTCACCATCATCTGCGTCGCTGACCAAATGGCCTACATCGGTGATGTTCATAACACGTTCGACGCTGTAGCCGTCTGCGCGCAGTGTGCGAACCAGGGTGTCCCAGTAAATGTATGCCGCCCAGTTGCCAACCGTCGGATAGTCGTAAACCGTCGGACCACAGGTATAGAGTTTGACCAAGTTTGGTTCCTGGCTGGCGAATACTTCGACTTCTTTGCTGAGTGTATTATGCAGTCTGACTGTCATCGCCCTTTTTGTCCTCTTTATAACCTGCTACGGCTTTGTCGGTTGCTTCGATTAGTTCCTTGACGATCGTATCGTAACTGTCATACGCGCGGAATCCGGCAGCGTATTTGTGGCCACCACCACCAAAGAATCCAGCGATGGTTTCGCTAATTGGGATGTTGGAACGCAGTTTGCCGGTAATACGACCATCTGGATAGGTTTTGAGTGCAACGCCGATTTCGACGCCTTCGACCAGGCGCATTTCATCTAGCACCAGCACGCTTGGGTTGTACTGATCGCTATATTTCTGGATGTCCTCGAACGGAATGTGAACCAACGCCAGTTTGCCGTCCAGGAAATATTCGATGCGACTGATAAGTTCGCCCTTGTACGCCAGGATTTCTGGCGATTTTTTCATGAACTGTCGACGGCGCTCCTCGATGACGTGATTGCGCGCACCCAGCTCGTGTAGTTTGCCCACGACAAAGTATGTTTCGTGCGTGACGTTCTGTGTGGTCAGACCCAGACTGTCGCTCATGATGGCGACCAGCATGCTCTCGGCGGCTCGTTGGTTGATTGCCCAGCCAGCGTCATTCGCCAGACCGTACAGGACTTCGCTGGTCGCAACGGCATCACCGGACAGCATTGTGTGCTCGAACGACAGGTTTGATTCGGTTGTATGGTGGTCGATGACCAGAACCGGGTGTGATTCCAGGAAATGGCGGACGCCAGGCGTTTCGAGTGTTTTGCCTAGCAGTACATCAGCGGCGGTATCGACGACGATAGCCAGGTCGGCGCTAGTGTCAAAGTCCATGACCACGCGGTCCCAGCCGTTGATGTAGCGCAGGTATTTTGGCAGTTCTATCGGACAGTACATAATGACTTCTTTGCCGAGGTCGCTCAGGATTTCCTCGAGTGCAACACTACTGCCTATGCTGTCGCCGTCAGGGTTTTCAGCCTGGATGACAATGATTTTTTGGGCGTCGTTGATCAGTTTTTTTGCTTCGTCGTACATTACCCCTATTGTATCAGAGGTACGCATAGTGAGCTAGCGTCTGCTTTAGAGTATTCGTCGGCCTTCGAGTGCGTGACTGAGCGTGATTTGGTCGGCGTATTCCAGATCTACTCCGACGGGTAGACCACGTGCCAGGCGCGACATCTTGACGGTAATCCCTTGGTCCTGGATGTGGCGCTGCAAAAACAGCGAGGTTGATTCGCCCTCGACACTAGCATTCGTTGCGATGATAAGTTCTTGGACATTGTCCTTGCCAATACGTTCCATTAGTTCGGGTATATGCAGCTGTTCGGGACCGATACCATCAATTGGGCTAATCGCGCCACCTAGCACATGGTAAGTGCCATTAAACTGCCCTGTTCGCTCTAGGGCAATGATATCGAGCGGTTCCTCGACGAC
>JAQGGV010000077.1 GCA_028289185.1 Candidatus Saccharimonadota bacterium | reverse complement strand
GGGGTCATTACACATTTACATACATTATTAACAGGGGTCTACCCCAATAAAGCCAAATATTAATGTTCTATTTATGTTCTACATTAAATTTGGCCTAAAAAAGCACGAGAATGATATGCCCCGCCCTGCCGATGGTTCGGTTAGGTTTGTCGGAATTCCAGAAGACTTCGTTGGGAAGGATTGTTACTATCGGATTTACGAATATGGCCGCCCGTTGAACGGTTTGAGCTAAGCCAGCGAGAAATATGCCCGTAAGAAGCTCAGAGGGCTCATGGAGGAGCTACAGCAGGCTTCTAACGGATGGTATCGGGTTGAGTACAGACATTCTCCTTACTTGACCATTCGCAATATTCTCGGAATACGGAAAGTGTACGGGGATGGCTCTACGGTCAATGTGACTTACGTGATACGAAAAATTAGGATGAATTATAGGTAGGCTTGCGCGCTAAGGTTACCCGCGCGCAAGCCCTTTTATCTGATTTCCTAAAATGGTATTCTAACCCTAGTAGATATCTTATGGGTAGTAAGGAGGCTTATGATACCACCATTGTTTAAAAATCTATTCGAAAAAATGAGCTTTAAGACTCATAAGGAGAATTCGCCAGTTATCAAAACACGTAATAAAACACGTGGTGATAACAGTCCGGTTACCAATATCGTCGACAATAGCACGAATAATAATGTTACAAAGATATACAATCAAAAGTTTACTCAGCAAGAGATCATTGCAGAAAAGATTAAGCAGAAGGGGCCAACCCCTTTTGAAATACGTGAAGATATTAGCAAACGCCCACCATACCAAAGAGAAGAAGCCGGAACGTACTATGAAGGAAATAAAGTTATCTGGAAATTAGAGCTGGCAATGATTAATAAATATGACGATACCCTTCTTTCTGTTATTGGTACGTATAAAAAAGAGGATGAGTTATTTGGTCAAGGCGTCGTATGTTACGTGGTTAAAAGTCAGTATCCAAGATTACAAACCATACATGAAGATGAGGTTTACTATGTTGAAGGTACTATTGAAAGTGTCGACGCTTTAGGATTAATTGAATTGATGGACGCCACTCTTATATTTCCGGAATCGTGAATCGAATAGTGCCCCTACTTGATAATAGGGACACATGATGTATAGTTTTATGATTACAAAGGCAAAAACCCCACGTTCAGAACGCAGGGATTGCCTAGCAATTTGGTCGTGAATCGCGGGGTTTAGGTTGGGTCGATGAGATAGATAAGGCCATTGAACATGATGGCTCGATTTTCTACTTCGCCGCCAAAAATAATCAACAGCTCTTCGAATTTGAACCTGCGCCAACCTTCGCCCACATTGTGGACTCTTAAAGCTGCCGCTCCTTCATCTCTACTCCCCTTTTTCCTTATGTAATGTGCAAGGAGATGTTGCTCGCCGGTTTCTGTCAGTCTCACCCATACCGGCGTGTACAGCTCAATTGTGTTTGCCACTTCTCTCTCCTCATAAATGGACAACGTAGTCTGACAAATTTATAAAAACACGCCTACTATCTCTGGTCAACGTTAAGCGGTTTGCCCGTTGTTTTTTCTACGACCCTGTTTTTACGAGTATTAAGAGTGCGCCAACAGAGGTGAAAAGTGATTTATAATGCTTATGTATAAAATATTATTGAAATATTGTCCAAGATATATTGTGCGACGTAAGAACTATCTATGGTATGTGACTGCGTATTCATCCATATCATCCAGTTTTCCCACCAGTTTTCCCATCGTCTGTCCTATTTTGTTTGCGTTATTGTTATTCTCACCCACTGCATAGTCTTCACATTCGCCTGCCGGGCGTTTGGGCTTTTATATATACGTTTATGCATCATGTACGCCAAATCTACCGGTTATATATTTACAGGGGTGCAACGGGGGTCATCAGGACTTACTATAACCGTGATTAACAGGGGTAATACACAAATCGACTCCTGTTGCCAGGGATCATTAATGTTCTATTTTTGTTCGTAGCTATTTTTCTCAGTTCTCAGGATCTTCGTTGTCGATAGTTGGTACCTTCTCTACGACTTTCTCTGCAACCTTGTCGGTCTTAGGAACTTGATAGTCAACCAAGCGTTGCAGGTTTTTGTCCATCCGCAGAATCGCTGACTGGACACGCATCTTGTATATCAGGTAAACAACGAACATGATTGTGACAATGATTGATGCAATCGTGCCAACCCAGAGCAATAGGCCCATTTGTGACTGAATGCCGGATAGCACCTGTGATGTACTGCTGCCACCATTAGAACCGCTGGTGAGCGTATTCAGGAGCTGGGACGAGTTATCCATATGTTCTTATCATAGCATGAGCACCTATGCGTAAGTGGGGTTCGCCCCTTCTTTATCGTATGCGCAGAAGGCCTAGCGAATCATCGCTGGTCTCGACGGGCTGAGCCTGAACGGGCTTTGGTGGTGGGCTGGTGGGACGAGGTGGAATAGTTGGTTGCGGTCTCGCTTCATGGCTGCTTGCGGGCGCGTTGGCCACGGGATTACCTTCACTAACCCTATTGGTTTCATTGTTCTCGCTATTCTCGCCACCGCCCGACTTCCTACGACGTCGGCGTTTCTTTTTCGGTGCGTCACCATCAGATTCCTCAATCCTTCCGATTGCTGCCTCACCGGCCGGCGTTTCGACAATAATCTTGGGGTGGTTTGGCTCATGCCTCACCTCTGTTGTAACAGGGGTGGTATCTGGGATATGTTCAGTAGAATTCACCTCTGTTGGAACAGGGGTAGCCGCAACAGGCTTAGCACCGCTATCAATCGGCCATTGCCTGGCCTGGGCACCGGATTGTGGCTGTGGGGCCGCAGGACGCTTCTGGAGGTTCTCTGGCGGCAGAATCATATCACTAATCATCTGTTCGATCAGCTCGCGTGGTTGGCCGTGTAGTTGCCGAGTATTTTCGATAATCAGCTTTGAATTGTCGGTCTGCGCAGGCGGCAACTGCAGGGTGCGAGCGCTAAATGCCGGTACCTTTTCACCATTTATCACCATGTTCATGACGAAGTTTCGGTTATTCATTTGCAGCAAATCGTTTGGCTCAAACTCTGGTTCGAACTGTTTGGCGAGTATCGGTGCATCGTCGGCCGAGACACGGAAGCTAATCATGCTACCGACGTTACCAAATACAGCGCCACGAACGGTATCGCTCATCTGTGAAATGTACTGGTTTGCGACGGTTAGGTTCAGGCCGTACTTACGGGCTTCAGACAGGATTGTCGCAAATGAATCAGTGGCAAAGTTCTGAAACTCGTCCACGTATAGGTAGAACGCGCGGCGATCTTCGATATTCGGAATGTCGCTGCGGCTCATGGCGGCCAGCTGGATTTTGGTAACGAGCAGTGCACCCAGGATGCCCGAGTTGTCCTCACCCAGCAGACCCTTCGACAGGTTCACGATCAGGATTTTGCCATTGTCCATAATTTCGCGGATGTTAAATGTCGAGTGTGGCTGTCCGATAATATTTCGGATAATAGGGTTGGCCGTAAAGGCACCGACTTTGTTCAGGATTGGCGCGATAGCCTCAGACTGAAACTTCTCGGTCCAGCTGGCAAATTCGATGTTCCAAAACTGTAGCACGACAGTATCGTTACAGTATTTGAGCGTGTCTTTGCGGAACTTTTTGTCAGTCAGCATACGCGTAATGTCGAGCATGGTTGTTTCGGGTCGGTCCAGTAGTGCCAGGATGGTATAACGCAAAATGTACTCCAAACGCGGTCCCCATGATTCGGCGAACATACGGTACAGAACCCCGATCATTTCGGAGGTGATATTGGATTTCATATTCGGGTCGGTGACTTCGAGCGGGTTAAATCCGAGTGGGAATGCCGTGTCGGCTGGGTTGAAATACACAACGTCCTTTAGTCGTGAGGGCGGGATGAATTTCATATTGTCGATGGCAAAGTCACCATGCGGGTCGATGATGGCGTAGCCCTGGTTGTGATAGATGTCGCTCAGCGCCAACAGCGCGAGCGTACCGGACTTACCAGCACCAGTCTGGCCGATGATATACAGGTGACGTGAACGGTCGGTGCGTAGCATTCCAAATTGGTGGTTGATTCCGCGGAAATTCGTCAGGCCAAAGGCGCTGATGTTTTCGTCGATGGCGTCGTTGCCAGTCAGGATCGGCAGCTTGGCTGGTGGCTCGGCGGTTTTGGAGCTGGCCCAGACGATGTTCGGCGTTTCCACATTGGTGTGCGGCAAGTGATAGACGCTGGCCAATTCCTCGATGTTCAGGATGTAACCTTTATCCAGGAATAGGCGCGCCTTATACTTATCCAGATCTTCCTTGTTCATGCTGGCCGACGAAATCTTGAACCCATTGAGGTTGGTGCTGTTGAACTGTTTGAAGGTACCGACAATCGCCTGCATCTGCAGTTTGGCGTTTGTTTGGCTTTCGCCCAGATACACCAAACGAATCTTGACCTGGTAGCCAAGTTTGGTCGCCTTCTTCTCTGCTTCGCTAATCTGTGTTTTCGCACGCTCGCTGATTTCAGGTGCAGCGACTTTGCCGCCGGCACCCATTTCTGGCGGTTTCCATAGTGCTTCTAGGGCACTGAGCAGCCATTTCGCATCAAGTCCCTTGCCGTCGGATAGGGATGATAACAGCCCCCCTCCCCCGCCGCCTTTGGTACGTTTAATCCATGCGTCAGCCGATTTGTGCCAGTTGTCGGCAATCGGTCGTGTCAGTACTTGAATCCAGATTTCCTCGCCGGTAGTCTCGAGTTTCGCAAGCGTACCAGTAATACCAGCCAACGGGTCAACCTCGAATGACTGGAATGTCTTGATTGGCATAAACTCGCTACCCGTCAGCGTGATTTCACTCGTGTAAATAACACTGTGATTCCGTTCGTGAGCAACGTAGTCCTCCTCGGCTTCGTGAATCTGCACCGTTGGATATTGTGAATAAATCTGACCTTCGACAAAACTTCGTAGCGACGTTGGCACCCACACATAGAAACGGATCTGTCCGTTGACAGATGCAATTTCAAAACTCAGGTGTTCCTGTATACCGCCAGTTTGTTTCAGCTCTGGTTTGTCACGCAAAATACCGTGCAAACTTGCAAACATCGTTTCGGCGGCAAGTTCCTTCTTGTCATTTGCCTTTGGAATCTCCAGGACTAACAGCGTGCTTTCGATGGCACGGACGGCGTCAACCTTCTGGTAATTTCGCCATGTCAAATAGCCCAGGATCAGTACGACCGGCACCCAGACATACCACGAAAGCAGTAGTCCGATAATCCACGAAAATATTTCCATATTACTGTTCTATTGTCCCACCTTGGCTCTCTGTTAGCAAGCTTATGCTAGGCGCGAGACTATTTCTCTTCTGCGAGGGCGTAGGTAGCTTTCGCAACGCGCTTGAATTGCGGTTTGCTCTGCAGGTTCAACAGGATGGTTGTTTCCTTGACCTGGCGGCTCTTTAGGACACGTTTGACGATTTCGTCGCGGTGTAGTGGCTCGCTGCTGGCACGCAGGATGTCAGCGATAGTATCGGCGACGGTTCCCTTGCTGTAACCCCAGCTGTCGAGGGCGTAGATGCCACGGCCGATCAGGACGAAACGCTTGTCTTTGATAAGTTCGTTGTGAATAGCCTGCGTCGTAACGTTTTTGCGACTAAAGTTGCTGCCCTTGATAGAGTTTGCAATCTCAGAAAAGTGCATAGGTTTGCCGTTTTCAGCCAGAATAACATAGATTTTGTCACGAATGTTTTTAGGGTTTACCGTTGGCCATTTGTTTAGGCCCCACATGTCTTTGAGGTTTGACAAATGCTTGCTAACAGTCGCAAGTGCTCTTACGTGTGACGGGTGTTCATGGTTTAGCTGGTCATGAAGTGCTTCAATCGTCAATGGCTCACCGTGCTTTTTGACTGCAAGCACAACAGCATCAACCTGCTCGCGGATTTTCTTTTCATCACCGTATTCAGCGATGCCAACAGATGCTTTGTAGTTGTCGTTTTCGTCAACAACAGTCAGGCGTGGTGCCAGGGTTGCAGCGAATTGGACACGAGCACGAGATAGAGGTGTTGTTTTGCCCTCTAGTACGGCATCGGCAAGGTCGGCAACGGTTGCCAGACGACCCATTTCGCTTAGTTCACGGACAAATGCTTTTTCCAAAGTCTGGATAGCAGAGATTTTACCCTCTTCGCCGGCAATTTTCAGACGGATGAGGATAGCTTTTTCAAGCTGACGAACGCGTTCACGGGTGATGCCAAGCAGCTCACCAATCTGTTCCAGAGTCTCTTTGCGATCATACAAACCAAAACGGCGGGTAATAATTTCTCGTTCGCGTTCTTGCTCGACGGCACTCAAAATTGCGTCAATGGCGCTGTCGATGTCGACCGCTGTAGCTTCGATGATAGTCTTGGTTGGAGCCTGGCTCATTCGGTTCGTCCTCTCTGCCTCACCCAGGTTATAGGATATTAATATTAGGTTCTTGTTATTCACTATAAAACATATTTTTTATAATGTCAAACATTTT
>JAQGGV010000068.1 GCA_028289185.1 Candidatus Saccharimonadota bacterium | reverse complement strand
TCTAAACGGTTTACAAAACACCCAAAAAGTAGTATAATTGCATCAGCTTCCCCATCGTGGGGACTAAAGCCGGGAATGATGGTTACCTAATACCGTCTGTTCTTTCCCAACTCACTACTCACGAAGGGCAACCCCAGTGAAAGTTCAACTGTTTGATCCGTTGCCGCAGTTTGCGGCTAAGTTCAAAATCGGTCTCGCTGCAGTCGCAGTGGTCGGCATCGCAACCCTATCTGGCGCACCAGTTGCGCTGGCAGGACCCTTGGACCCGACGACTACGGTCGCTCCGGTTCCATCGGATCCGGGCTCAGGCTCGGGCTCGGGCGGATACGGTTCAGGTGGTGGCGGCGTCGTCCCTCCGGCCTACACACCCCCTGTGGTGACGCCGGATTACACCCCGCCAGTCGTCGCTCCGGTCTACACGCCTCCGGTCGTGACTCCTGCGTACACCGCACCTGTGGTGACGCCCGAGTACACACCGCCTGCACCCGTGACGCCGGCCTTCACACCGACGCCAGAGGTTCTGCCCCCGTCGCCCGTAGTCACGCCGCCACCCCCTGTGGTGACGCCGACGACAACGGTTCCGCCGGTGGTCACGCCTTCGCCGACGGCTACGCAAAGTGTGGTTGCACCAACGACAACGTCGCCAATTGTCACAGTTCCGCCCTCACCGGCGGCAACCTCGACGACAACGACAGCGTCCGCGGCATCGACAACCACGTCAGCGCAGCCGACGCCGACCAGTTCGGTGCCGTCACCGGCTACTAGTTCCGCCGCCGCAACGACGTCCGAGGCTCCGGCCACGACGTCAGCGGCAGCACCGGTTCCGGGTACGACCTCGTCTGAATCGCCAGCAACATCGGCGACAACGACGGAGTCACCGGCAGCCGTGACAACGACGACTCCGGTGGTGCAGTCTGAAGGCCCCAGTGGCCTTCAGGTAACGACACCCAGTTCGACTGCATCTGTGTCCGGAACACCGACGTCAACGACGTCGCCGGTCACTGTCGCACCACCGGAGCCGCCCAAGGCATCGGCAACGGATGTGCAGCAAGCGCTCGCAAGTGCGCCCATCGCAGACCCGGTGCAGCCCGCCACCAAGGATCAGACCGACAAGCTCGTTAGCGACGTCGGCGCGAACTTGGGTCATCACCCCCCGGGTGGTGACAACGGAGGTGGACAGCCTGGCCAATCCGGTCAGGGTGGTCCGCAGCAGGATCCGCATCACTGGGACGGCCATGTCCGGCCGTTCCAGCCTGACTGGATTAGCTACGACCACTCGGACCACCACGGTCCGGTGATGTGCAATCCCTACCACGACCGTGAGATCCACGTGTCGTACTGGTACCAGGGTGCGTACTACGTCCGCGTCATCCCGCCGATGGCGAACATCAACATCGACGTTGATGTCTCGGTCACAACCTTCACTTCGGTGGAGTACGGGATCGGGTCGTACAGCAACGTCGTGGTCGGCGTCTCGACGGGTTACTTCCACACTTGGAACTACGTTCCCCAGGTGTACGTGAACGTCCAGATCACCACTGTCGTCAACGTCAACCTGTACCCGCGGCCGTTCGTCGTCAGACGAGTGACTGATTGCGGGTACGACCCGGTGCAGCGCAGGCAGCGCTTCATCCTCGACGACGGCTACACAGTGTGGGGCACCGGTGTTCGAAACACTGCCGGTGTTCTGACGGGTATCAACCTCGAGGAGTCTGCAACATTGCCGGGCACACCAAACGCCAGCATCGTCGCAGGCCCACCTCAGAACGAGGAGTACCAGAGGGCAGCCGCACCGAGGCTCGTGTCGGACGAGAAACCACAAGACACCGGCATCAGTACGCCGGAGGTCGTCGGGATCACGCTCGGCGCCGTCACGTTAGTGGCGATGCTGGTCGGAGCCGGTTGGCTGCTCGTTCGTCGTCGTACCACCCCCTAAGAGGCAATCCTCTTTCGGTCAGGCGATTTCCTGACAAGCTGTCGCCGCATTCGGTACCAGTGAACCTACGAGTAGTGAGCTATGGCCTCGGTCCGCATTGGACCGAGGCCATTCTCATTTCATGTAAAGGAAGGGCACGCCCTTCCGATTGATAATGGTTGCCTGTGGCGAATTTTATCTAGACGTTAAAGCGGAATTCGACAATATCGCCGGGCTGCATCACGTAAGTTTTACCCTCGGTGCGGACTTTGCCGGCGCTTTTGGCGGCGACTTCTGACCCGGCGGCGACTAAATCATCAAAATCAACGATAGATGCCGCGATGAAACCTCGCTCGAAGTCACCGTGAATGACGCCGGCAGCTTTGGGTGCGGTGTCGCCCTGGTGAATTGTCCAGGCACGGACTTCGTCTGGCCCAGCGGTCAGGTAACTTTGCAGACCAAGTGTTTCGTAGGCACTATGAATCAGCTGTTGCAGACCCGTTTCCTCGACGCCGTAACTCGACAGCAGTTCCTGAGCTTCAACCTCTGTTAAATCTTTGATTTCTTCCTCTAGTTGGGCACAGATAAAGACGCTTTTGGCCGGCGCGACCAGTGCAGATAGTTCAGCTTTACGGGCGTCACTTGTCAGAGTATTTTCGTCGACGTTAAAGGCATAAATAACTGGTTTTGCAGTCAGTAAATTCAATCCAACCAATGCCTCTCCGTCGAGTGACGGCAGGGCAGATAGGGGTGTGCCCTCTGACAGGTGGCGAACCAAAGTTTCCAGATAATCAGCAGTAACTTTGGCGGCTGGTTTAGCTTTGGCCTCTTTCTGTACTTTTGGCAGGTGTTTTTCGAGTGTTTGCAGGTCAGCCAGAATCAGCTCGGTGTTGATGATTTCGATGTCAGCTTTAGGGTCAACCTTGTCGTTTACATGGATAACATCACCCTCGAATGCGCGGACGACATGCACAATCGCGCTACATTCGCGGATGTTCGCCAAGAAGGCATTGCCGAGGCCCTCACCAGATGACGCACCAGCAACGAGGCCAGCGATATCGACAAACGTAACTGTTGCAGGAATGACCTTTTTGGCCGCGTACATCTGCTCTAGGACACGCAAACGATCGTCTGGTACGGGCACGATGCCGGTATTTGGCTCGATCGTGGCAAAAGGGTAGTTGGCAGCCAAAATATCGCTGCCGGTCAGTGCGTTAAATAGGGTTGATTTGCCGACGTTTGGTAGGCCGACGATTCCGATTGATAAACTCATTCAACTTATTGTAACAGGGGTAGAAACTAATTGAAATAGCAATACTTCAGAGAGAATGATGGACGGGTCATTCGCCACTACTCTGTTGTCCAATTGCGCCTATTTCGGTATACTGTCTCTAGCATAAGCAGTTAGTATTTATAGATGTCAAAAAACAAGAAAAGGCGTGGGCTACTTGCCGTTGAGCTGTCGAAAAAGACAAAGCTTATTATTGCTATTGCCGCGGCAATAGTCATTGTTCTGGGAATTACCATCACCGTGCTGATGATACTGGCCAACGATACGAAACCAACGTCGCAAGCGACGGGTACACTCAACGAAGACCAGAAACGACAGTTGGCTGGGCAGCAGGCACAGCAGCTGAGTGATATTGATAAAAGTGCTCAAGATGCGATTGACAGGGGTGACGAAAATCGCGTGAACGATATTTACCAGTCGGCCCTGCAGAATGAATCTGACCCAACGATGAAAACGAACCTGATTATTGATGAATCACGGCTATATCTGTATGCACGCAATACGAATAAAGCCATAACAATCGCAAAAACCGCCGAGTCGTTGCTTAGCGACAAGTTTTTGATTGCCGATTGGCTGTCACAGCTGTACCTCACGGCAAAACAGTACGACCAAGCATCTCAGTACTTTACGCTGGCAGGCAAGTGGGCGGGCAGTCCCAATAATGCCGGCGGTCCGGATAAAGCCACGTATGACCAAAAAGCCTTTGACGCCGCAAACATGGCGAAGGCGAGCAAATGAGAAAGATCAACACGCGACTAGTGATACCGATTGGCCTGTTTGTGTTTGTCATGATTGCGGTGGGGCTGTCATCGGCACTGCAGCACGGCAAAGCGTTCGCGCAGGCATCGGCCAAAACCTGTAACGTTCTGATGATTATGGACCGTTCGGGATCGGTTGGCGACAATCCCAAAAACTATGCGGGTATTAGCAATGGTGTCCAGTCATTCTTTAGCCCCGCAGGAGTTTTGCGACAAGATGTTGCTGCGCAACAAGCCCAGGGTGATCAACTGACAATCAATTTCGGTTTCTGGTCGTTCTCGGCTTCGGGTGACATTAGTCCAGGGACGACGGAAGCATATGACGCACCTTACATGACGTTTCAGGATATAGCCAGTCCGACGTCTTTACGTAACTTCCAGGCAGCCTATGGTCAGCTGAAAGAGCAAGGTGGAACAGACTACGAACAGGGCTTTGGTTATAACGGTTGGGTCTTTGACAACACGGCCGCAAACCCAAATGGGGATCAAACCGCAAACCCTGATCCTAATATCCGAAACATGATGAACCACAAAATTGATGTGCTTGCATTTATGACTGACGGTTTGCCGAGTACTCCAACGCAACTTACTGGCAATGGAGATGACAATAACCCTGGTGCAATCAAGGCGGCCAAGGCAGCATATAATGCGCTGGTGGCACAGAATCCAGGACTAAATAACTATACGACTGCCTTTATGTTTGGGTCGAGCCTTGATTCGTCGGCCATGGATTTTATCCTGAATGATTATAGGAAGCCAGCTGATACTGAAGCGTCAGCACCACTTGCGATCAATGCGGCTACCGGCAAAGGCAAGGGTTATAACAATGGCCGTAGCGTGCCAAACATCGTCTATATTACTGATTACCAAAGGGATATTAGTGGTTCGATAGCCAACAACGTGACAAGTCTTTGTAACAAAAAGGCAGGGGTTTCGCTGGGTGATCAGTATTCATTGAACCCAACAGTCACGAGTAATGAGACAGTCAGCGGAGGCACGGCCAGCGCAACCTTTAGTTATAACGTAAACAGTTCACTGCCAAGTGGTTCAAAGACGAATTCATCCTCTGACTGGAGAATTGAAAAATTGATCGTGCCCCCTGGTCAAAGTGCATCTGGAATACAGTTTGGCCAACCGGGAACTTGTGGTGCCAGTGCGCATGTATCGTATTGTGATGGCATACCAGACTGTACGGGACTTTCGCCGCTCATTGGTGGGAACGGTGGTGGTCGTCAATGTACAGAGAAGTTTGCATCCGGCAATAACGGCTTTCCGCACGGTGATACATCGCTTGATCAGTATGCAAGTAATGCGACATCGGCAACGATTGATTCGAGCATGGCCATCGGGACAAAGATATGTTTTGTGCTGATTGTTGCGAAACCGACACGAGACGACATCCCAGCGAACCGTGCTAGCCGCGCGGCCTGTCTGACTGTTGGCAAAAAGCCATCGGTTCAAGTAACAGGCGGTGATCTGCGAGTAGGCCGTTACTTCATTACTGATACTATCGCCAGCGATCCAGCTGCGAGGCCGGCTCCTTCGCAAGTTTCAACAAGTGTCACGACTAAATCCAAGGACGGCGTGATCACGAGTTATGGCAGCTGGGTTGAATATGCAGCGATCGCACCGGGGGCAATTACCGGCTTGGCATCAGGCTCAGGACTGGCTGGAGGGTATACCTCGCCGACCGGTGGCGGCCAACAGAGCAACTGGAGCAAACTTACCTTTGGCAACGCACAGAACACCTACGGACTCTTCACGGCGGCCAATAATGGCCAAGGTGTCATACCTGATTATGCAGCGGCTATCCTGGCGGCCAGTAACCCTGTACGTGATCTGACAAGTACCGACAACGTGACGCTCACGAGTGGTAGTAATGCCAGCGGTATCTATAACAAGCAATCAGGGGATCTGAAAGTTAACAAGAGTAGTCTGGGCAAAAACGAAGCGGTCATCCTGAACGTACCAAATGGAACGGTGACGATTTCGGGTGACATTAACTATGACGATGGTCCATATAGTGCGATAGGCGAGATTCCACAACTGATAATCATCGCGAAGACTATCAATATTGATTCGGGCGTCGGCAATATTGACGCATGGCTGATTGCTGGCAGTGCGAGCGACGGAACCGTTGCCACCTGCGATGATGGCCAAACGCTGACCGTGAATGTTTGTAACCAGCGACTGACAATCAATGGACCGGTTATTGCGCACCATTTGAGCCTGCGACGTACGGCTGGATCTGGTGATGACGCCGACTCAACGAATCCTGCGGAGCTGATTAATCTCCCTGGTACAACCTATTTGTGGGCACAGGGAGCGGGACAAAGTAGTGTTCGCGCACAGACCACATTCACCACCGAACAGCCTCCATATTTCTAATCCGAGGAAAAAGCCTTTTACATCTGATAACGCTTGTGTATAATAAAGGACATTATGGCTATATTAAAAGGCGTGGGCGACTTTTTCGGTCTTGATATTGGCACCACCGCAGTTCGAGTTGTTCAATTGTCTCCTAGCGGGGGTGGTAAGTGGTCTCTCCGTCATTACGGCTACGCACCAATCGATATCAAAACCGCTACTGGTGACTCTACAGAGGCTCGTCATCGTCTAGGTGAGGTTATTATGACCGTCGTTGGCCAAAGTGGTATCAAAACCAAAAACGTTGCAATCGGCCTGACTGCTAGCAAAACGTTCATTACCGTCGTTGATATGCCAGCTATGGGTGAAGCGGAATTAAAGGGTACCATCAAATATCAGTTGGATCAGTACATCCCTATGTCACTCGATGAGGCAAAAGTCGACTGGTCAATGCTTGGCCCGTCACTCCACGACCCGTCGCAGCAAGAGGTATTGCTGGCGAGCACGGCCATTTCCTACGCCGAGGAGCGCCTCGAGCTTGTCGAAGGCCTTGGATTTGAAGTTATTGCCGCTGAACCAGATCCTATCGCCATGATTCGCTCTGTCTCCACAGCTGGGTACAAAGATGCCCAGGTGATTGTCGATATGGGTGAGCAGAATATCAACGTTGCCATCACTTATGGTGGTGCACCTCGATTGGTCCGTACAATTCCAAATGGACTGGAAACATTGGTCCACGCTGCCGTGCAAAACCTCAATATCAAAGAAGACCAGGCTAGTCAGTTCATCATCAAGTTTGGTCTGGCGCCAGACAAACTAGAGGGCCAAGTCGCTGGTGCACTCGCCGGTACATTGGACGGTTTTGTCTCTGAACTCAGCAAATCAATCAAGTTTTTCCAAACACGTTACCCAGCACTGACAATTGGCAGCATTTTGCTAGCCGGTTACGCAAGCACTGTCCCGCAACTCGATCAGTATATTGCGAACAAAATTGGTATTCAGGTGATGGTTGGCAATCCATGGCAGAGTGTTTCGATACCAAGCAAAGACCAGCAACTAGCGGCTGTAGCCTCTGAATTTGCTGTTGCAGTCGGCCTGGCGCAAAGGGAGAATCTTCGATGATCGAGATCAACCTTGTTCCTGATGTTAAGCAGGAATTGATTCGTGCCAAACGCGTACAAACAGTCGTCATTACGGGGGCGGTTTTTGTCGGTATTGCGGCAATTGCGATTGTTATTCTGCTAGCGCTGTACCTCTTTGGCGTGCAGACAGTTCGTTCGAACCTTGCTGATAGCGCGATTAACGACAAGAGCAAGCAATTATCTAATGTGAGCGACCTAGCGAATACGTTGACCATCCAAAACCAGCTGACGAAATTGACGGAGCTGCACAATGGCAAAAATATTGATTCACGATTCTTTGATCTGCTCGTTGCCGTTAACCCAGAAGCACCAAACAATGTCACATTTTCGACGACTCGCATTGATGCCGATACAAAGACAATTCGGCTCGAGGGCCAGGCGGCTAATGGTTATACTGCAGCCGACGTGCTCAAGAAAACAATCCTGGGTACGACTATCAGCTACAAGGACAGCACCGGTACAAAATCGGTAGCACTGACAAAGGGAGTATCAACCTCTGACCTCAGTTATGGCGAGGATTCATCGGGCAAAAAAGTTTTGCGATTCACACTTTCGTTTGTATACGACGACACATTCTTTGCTCGCAGTTCTGAGGCCGCAACAATTCTACGACCAGATCGCCAGAACGCAACGGACTCGTTCCTGCACCTGCCAGAGAGTTTGTTTAGTGATCGTGCAACAGCTGATTCAACGGGGGGTAACTAATGGATAAAGCAACCGGGCTGCGCAAGCGCCAACAAATTAGCCACGCGAGTCAGATGATGTTCCTGTGGATTGCTGGGGTATCAGTTGTTGTCGGTTTTTGTATCGTTCTGATTATCTTTTTGGGTCAGCGAATTTGGTTTGGTGAAAAGGTGATTACTGCAAAGAACACGACCGCGTCGGTTTTGCAAAAAAATCTCGATACGGTCCAATCACTCAAGGATAACGTCCGTGTTTTGAACACCAACGAGGCGCTGATGTCGACTCGTTTGAACGACACCGATCCAGCTATCCAGTCAGTGCTGGACGCACTGCCGGCAGATGCTAACTCAACTGCGATGGCATCGTCGCTGCAAACAAAACTGATTGGTGGCGTCCCTGGCGTGACAATCGAGTCACTAAAGGTAGACCCAGTCAGCGGCGTCGAGACAAGCGCAACGGATACGACAGTTTCGAACAGTGATCCATCATCGAACACGATTGGATTCTCGTTTGCAGTCAGTACGCCAGTCAGTAGCCAAGATAGTTTGCGCCAAGTACTACTGAACATCGAGAAGTCTATCCGACCGTTTAACATTACGAGCCTGTCCGTCGAGAGCCAGGGTCAGCGTGTCGTCATGACTGCAATCGGTGTCGGCTACTACGCACCAGCACAGACGGTTCAACTGAGCCAAAAGGTGGTACGACCATGAAACGAACAGACATTGCAGCTCTGATATTTATTGCGTCGCTCAGTATTTTGGTTGCGTATTTTGTAGCAGATGCCGTCATTGGCAAACCAACGGCTGAGAGTATCAACGTTAAAACAATTGCACCAATCAGTGCAGACGTTCAGCAACCCGACCCCTCGATATTCAACAAGGATGCCATCAACCCAACAGTCGTCGTTACAATCGGCGGCAACCCAACTCAGTAGAAAGGACTAGGCTTCGTGGCACTACTAACCACCGATATGCAGGACAAGCTCATGACCCTTCTGTCGGAAGAGGGCTTGGTGTCAAAACAGGCCCTCAGCGCGGCGTTGCAGGAATCTCAGGCAGCCAAAAAGCCGTTGTTTGCACTCCTGTCTGAGAAGCACATCATTGATGATGAGATGCTGACGCATGCCATTGCTCAGGTGTCAGGTGTGCCCTATGTGAATCTGACCAATAGCCTGATCAATCAACCAGTACTCGATTTACTCCCCGAGGAAGTCGCTGAGCGCTTCATGGCGGTGCCGCTGGCAGAGGTTCAGAACCGTCTGGCTGTAGCCATGGTAGACGCCAGTAATGTGCAGGCAGTCGATTATCTATCGAATCTGATCGAACGACCATTGAAGGTCTTTATGGCATCCGAAACGGGTGTTCGTCACGTATTGGACCAGTACAAGACCGACCTTTCAACAGTGGGTGAGGCCGCCGAGGCGTCCAAGCAAGAGGCTGAAAAGGAAGAGCAGAACAACATCAAGACGATTGTGCAGGATTCACCGATTAGTCGTGCGCTATCAACAATTCTAGAATATGCGGTCAAATCCAAAGCCAGCGATATCCACATCGAGCCACTAGAGACAGCGCTAAAGATTCGTTGCCGCGTTGACGGAGTTCTGCGTGAAATTATGCAGCTACCAAAAGCTATTGAGCCAGCGCTCGTCAGTCGTATCAAGATTCTGAGCAACCTGAAAATCGATGAACACCGGGTACCACAGGATGGTCAGTTTGCTGTGAAGGTTGCCAACAAGGAAGTAGACCTACGTATCGCCATTAGCCCTGTTGTTTGGGGTGAGCAGGTGGTTATTCGTCTGCTCGACAAGAGCGGGTCGTCGTTTAAGCTTGAGGAAATGGGCTACGCCGGCCGCGGGATGCGTACAGTCCGAAAGGGCATTCGTCGTCCGAACGGTATGGTTTTGACCTCTGGCCCAACCGGTAGTGGTAAATCGACCAGCCTCTATGCGCTTATTCAGGAAATCAAGGACGACACGATGAATATCGTGACGCTCGAGGATCCGGTTGAATACAAGATTAACGGCGTGAATCAGATTCAGGTGAATAATGATGTCGGGCTGACATTTGCGACGGGCCTGCGCTCTATTCTGCGTCAGGACCCGGACATTGTGATGGTAGGTGAGATTCGTGATGATGAAACGGCAAACTTGGCTGTACAAGCGGCCCTAACCGGTCACTTGGTCTTTAGTACGCTGCACACAAATAGTGCTGCCGGCGTCCTGCCACGTCTATTGGACATGCATATTGAACCATTTTTGATTGCGAGTACCGTCAACACTATCATTGGCCAGCGATTGGTACGCCGGGTGAGCGCAAAACGCGACGTCTATCAGTCAAATCCTATCGAAACACAGAATATTATGGCGACTATTGGGCACCTTTTACCCAAGACGGCGGCCGATGTTGCTAAAGTCTCGGAAGATTTAGGCTATAAAGACTTGCCTCTAGCGGGTCAAAACGCTTATACTTTAGTCAAGGGTAAAGACACCCCAGCCACCCCTAAGGGTTACAGTGGTCGAGCCGGCTTGTTCGAAGTGATGGATGTCACTGAGGCAATTCAACAAATGATTGTTGGCCGGGCAACGAGCTCACAGATCCAAAAGCAAGCGGTGGTCGAGGGAATGATTACTATGCGCCAGGATGGGTATCTCAAAGCGCTACAGGGAATCACTACGCTAGAAGAAGTTAACCGGGTGACGGCGGATACCGCGTAGAAAGACAGGATAAATATGCCAAATCAAGAACTCAGAATAGAAATTTTGCTAGAGGAAGTCGTCCGTCGACAGGCCTCTGACCTTCATTTGCAGGTGGCTTTGCCTCCGATGCTTCGTATTGATGGTTCACTTATTCCCGTGCCTGGGTTTAATCCACTCGATGAATCCGGCGTTGAGACGCTGTTATTTGCGATTTTGGACCAGGATCAGCGCCAAATCCTGGAAAAGGACAAGGAATTCGACTTTAGCTTTGCCTTTGGCACGCTTGGCCGTTTCCGTGTGAACGCTTTCCATGAGCGTGGTAATTTGGCAGCTGCGCTACGTTTGATCCCGAACGAGATTAAATCGATCAACGATCTGGGTGTTCCGCCAATTGTCTTGAACTTCGCCAACTATCCCCGTGGACTAGTCCTGGTGACCGGTCCAACTGGTAGTGGTAAATCGACCACTTTGGCGGCACTTATCGATAAATTGAACGCCGAAACCGCTCAGCACATCATTACCATCGAGGATCCGATCGAATTTACGCACAAGTCCAAAAAATCAGTCGTCGTCCAACGTGAAGTTCACTATGACACCTATAGCTTCTCGGCTGCACTGCGGTCGAGCTTGCGCCAGGACCCAGATGTCGTGCTCATTGGTGAGATGCGTGACCTTGAAACCATCTCGGCAGCGATTACCATCGCCGAAACTGGTCACTTGGTGCTGGCATCACTGCACACCAACAGTGCCGCACAATCAATTGACCGTATGATTGACGTCTTCCCTCCGCACCAGCAGTCGCAAATTCGTGCTCAGTTGGCCAATATTTTGATGGCTATCTGTTCACAACGATTAGTCCCTGCTATCGGTGGTGGGCGAGTGGTTGCGGCCGAAATTTTGGTCGCCAACCCAGCCGTTCGTAACATTATCCGCGAAGGCAAAACTCATCAGTTAGACGCTGTTATCCAAACGGGCGCCGACGCTGGCATGCAGACAATGGATCGCACGCTCGTTGGGTTGGTCCAGAGCGGTGTCGTGACCTATGATGAGGCCCGCAGTTTCGCCGTTGATTTGACCGAATTCGAAAGGCTCATGAGAGGCTAAACGATTATTTATGCGCAAATTTAACTACGAAGCCAAAGACAACAAGACCAGCAAGGTTGTTAAGGCTGTTGTGCAGGCAGAGTCCGAGCACGAGGCAGCAAAGTTGCTGGTTGCCCAAGGTTTTACCCCAATCGATATCCAGGAAACGCAATCTGGCGAGAACTTCTTTGCCAAGTTTACGGGGCGCATTACGACCAAGGATAAAGTTGTCTTTACGCGTCAGCTATCGACGCTGATTGCAGCTGGTTTGCCCCTGTCACAGAGTCTGCGTACACTTGTCGAACAGACGTCTAACCGCAGGCTTCGTGGTGTGACACAGGAACTTATCGCTTCGATTGAGGGTGGCCATACGCTGCACGATTCGTTTGCCAAGCATCCAGAAGTCTTTGACAAGCTCTTCCTAGCTCTCGTGGCCGCCGGTGAGGCATCGGGCACGCTTGATAGCTCGCTGCAACGCGTCGCGGCTCAGCAGGAAAAGGACGCAGCCATAACGGGCAAAATTCGCGGTGCAATGACGTACCCTTTGATTGTGCTGGTTGTCATCTTTGGTGTTATGGCATTTATGCTGTTTACCGTGGTGCCACAAGTCGAGAAGCTGTACAAGGATTTGCACCAGACATTGCCGTGGATTACCCAGGTTATTGTCGGGCTATCCGAATTTGGGCAGCACTTCTGGTGGCTTGTACTGATCGTTGCCGCAGTCGCGCTTTATTTGCTGATCCAGTACCTGCGTACAGAGGCGGGGATTCGAACGTTGGATGTGCTGAAGCTCAATACACCGATTATCAAGGGTCTGTTTGGACGCTTATATATGGCGCGACTCAACCGCACCGGTGAAACCCTGCTGGATAGTGGTGTGAGTTTGCTGGATATGTTGGCGATTGCCAGCGAAGCGGTCAACAACAGTGTTGTTTCAGCCGAGATATTGCGAGCAGCCGAGAAGGTAAAAGGTGGTAAGGATTTATCGGCATCACTTGGTGCTGAGCCACATGTGCCAGAGCTTGTCCAACAGATGATTAGTATTGGTGAAAAATCTGGTCGTATCGACGAAATGATGGGTAAAACAGCCAAGATTTATGAGGATGAACTTGATGGGGAAGTCGGGACAATTTCAACTGCCATCGAGCCTGTTCTGATGGTGGTCCTGGCAATTGTTGCTGGCGGTATGGTCGCGGCGATTCTGCTGCCGATTTACAGCTTGGTTAACACCATTCAGGCTTAGGATATTCTTGCTAGACAATCCACATCGAGTCGTGTACGATAGGCATAAGCGTCTCAATAGAGGCCGATAACAAATCCATCAACGTTCATAGAAAGGTGGAAATTTCATGAACAAGCAATATAAACAGAAAATTAATTCAGGCAAAGGCTTCACAATCATCGAGGTTGTCTTGGTGCTTGCTATTGCCGGGCTTATCTTTTTGATGGTATTTATCGCCCTCCCTGCACTGCAACGTGGCCAACGTGACACGCAGCGCAAACAGGACCTTTCTCGTATCTCTGTCCAGATGACAAATTACATTTCGTCGTCAAAGGGATCGATCATTCCAGAGAACAATACCGATAAACTCAGTGCATTCGTCAAGAATTACCTGCGTCGCAATGCCGAAACACCCCCAGCAAACGGTGCGACCGAAGCAGGTGACGACTACAAGGACCCAACTGGTCCAACAGATGGTGGTGATCCAAACTACACATTGTCATTCAACGCGCCAAAGGACCTGGGGCAAGTCGGCTACTACGCAGCAATGGTATGTGATCCAGACCAGACTGACGGTGTGACATCGCAACACGCATCACCTCGAAGTTACGCATTTACGATTCGCCTTGAGAGTCAGAACATACCGTTCTGCATCGACAACAAGTCTTAGTTCTCCTTCCATCGAGCTTCTGGTATCATAGAGAGCATGAGCGTCTTTACTATTGCAATTCTCCTCGGCTTTTTGGGACTATTTATGGGCAGCTTTGCCGGAGCTAGCGTTTGGCGCCTACGCGCCCGCCAATTGAGATTGGATGAAAAGGCTGGTGAAAAGATCAGCAAGGCAGAGAAAACACAGGTGGCCAAGCTCAAGAAGCAGTCGCTGCTCAATGATCGCTCGGTTTGCTTGCACTGCGGCCATCAACTGGCCTGGTACGATCTTGTACCCCTTGTCAGCTGGCTAGAACTCGGTGGTAAATGCCGCTACTGTGGCAAGCCAATTGGGAAGTTTGAACCGCTTATCGAAGTTGCAACCGGCCTGTTTTTTGTCGTTTCGTATCTGTTCTGGCCAACGCTATTGAGTGATCCGTATGCACTCGCACATTTTGCCATCTGGCTGATTGCTGGTGTCGGGCTCATCACGCTGTCTGTCTATGACTTCAAGTGGTTTTTGCTACCAAACCCTGTGGTCTTTACCTTGATTGGCCTTGGCTTTGTAAACTCGCTGCTGGTCCTGGTACAAGATAAATTCATGACGACCGACATTCTCAGTATCCTAGCCGCTTGTGGCTTCCTGAGCGGCCTGTACTACGTTATATATGTTGGTTCGCGTCATCAGTGGGTTGGTTTTGGTGATATCAAGCTGGGATTGGCCCTAGCGCTCTTGCTGGCGAACTGGCAGCAGGCGGCTCTGGCATTGTTTTTGGCCAATGCGATCGGTACATTGATCTTCTTGCCGCTTATGCTTAGCGGCAAAGTAGAACGACAGGCTCGTATACCGTTCGGACCGTTGCTTATTAGTGGCTGGTTTTTTGCCGGACTATTTGGTCCACAAATCATCAGTTGGTATCTGAAATTGGCTCTGGGCGTCTCTTAACCCTTATGCTATAATCGACCCCAAATGGTGGAATCAAAACAGCGCGGATTCACAATTATTGAATTGATGCTTTTTCTGGGTATAACAGGGGCGTTATTCGCGGCGTTGATGTTTGGAGTTAATGCCAGTATCAATCAGCAACGCTATCGTGAAAGTGTGGTCAGCCTCAGTACGCTGTTGCAGGGCGAATACTCGGAAGTTTCTAACACGCGCAACGATGCCAACCTGGCTGGCGTTGATAACGATAGCTTTGCCTGTGGTACCGATGGTTCGGTGGCGACGACCAGTAGTGACAAGGCCGACCCACGAGGCGGCTCAAAGTGTGTGTTGTTAGGTAAGGCAATCCAAATTACCAAGGGCAATGCCATCGATGTCTACCGTGTTGTGGGCTGCGAGCCAGTAGACAGTCAGGCTCCGACAGGTGGCTCAACCGGTTCCACGGGGGCTTGTGACAATGCTGCAGCCACGAGTGCAACCGGTACGCAGTCGCTCGATGACATGAACGATTTGGATACGCTGAAAAGTTATAATCCCAAACTAACGACCGACTTTGACCACACGACGGAACAGTTGGAATGGAACTCGACGCTTAATACAACCGACACTAAGCACGACCCGCTAACGGCCAGCTTCCTGATTCTGCGTTCGCCATCGAGTGGGCTGATACGTGTGTTTACAGTCAACGGTACACTGCCGAGTAATCTGCAGGACATACTGACAAGCGATGGTGCTAAGGCCAAGCTTCAGATGTGCGTGCTGGGTGATTCAATTATCGCTGCCAAGCAGTCAGTCACGATTGACCCGTCGATTTCTGGTCCTGAGGGTGTCGTCGTAAACCAAGCGGATGGCCTATGCTCTTAGCACGAACCGATAGGGGCGACACGATTATTGAGGTCTTGTTTGCTATCACGGTATTTAGCCTTGTCGCTGTTGGCGGATTGTCGCTGATGAACCAGGGAACGGGGATTGCACAGCGAGCACTCGAAATTGGGCTTGTTCGTCAGCAAATTGACGCTCAGACAGATGCTCTGCGCTATCTCAACAGTGCTTATATTGAGGGCTTTCAGAAGGATCCGACAACTGGTGGAGTGAAAACAACGACGTCGACCACAGTCTGGGATGCAGTCGTGACCAATCATAGGGAAGCCCAGTCCCAGGATTTCGATGGCGTTGCGCTTGCGGACGGTTGCCACATGCCAGGTAGTACTTATCATCCGTTTGCAATTGACATCACCAAGCTCGACGACGCACTGAACCCAGACACATCACAGGCGGCGCTATCGTCGCTGGTTTTGGTACCAGCAACCAAAAATACTCTGACATACGCAAAGGTTGCGAATAATCCACTACCCGAGGCTGAAGGAATATGGATTGAGGCTGTTCAGGCGACAGCAAATTCAGGTTTTTATGATTTCCATGTGACTGCCTGTTGGACATCACCAGGGCAGGAAGTGCCGGTTAAACTAGGGACAATTGTGAGGTTGTATGTACCACAAGCATAAATCAACCTCTGGATTCACGATTGTCGAGCTATTGATGGCCATGGCGTTCGTGTCGATACTACTGATTGTCATTACGCTGACAGTTATACAGATCAGTAACATCTACAACAAGGGTTTGACCATGCGCGCCGTTAATCAGTCTGGCACGGCCATTAGTGCTGACGTTCGCCAGACGCTCAGCCAAAGCCATCCGTTCGATACCTCAACATCGTTCTTTATGCAGACATCAAACGGGGGCGCAACGACCAATATCGGTGATGCGGTTGCCGGTCGACTCTGTACGGGCACCTATACCTATGTCTGGAATCTGGGCAAAGCAAAAACCCCTGTCAATGTCTACAACAGCAGTGACAAACAGATAGGTTTCATCCGGGTGCGCGACAACGGTGCCCAGTACTGTGCGGATCTTGGCAGCAAAATCGATAGTTCCAACAGTGCCGATGCGCGTGAATTCCTGTCTACCGACACTGCCGAACTAGCTGTCCAGAGCTTTACCGTCAGTAAGCTAGCTGATGATACGCCAATAGGCCAAGCACTCTACCGCATCGTATTCGAGCTAGGCACCAACAATCAGGACGCACTGCAGCAGGAACAGCATATTGATACGATTGATACGTCATGTCGGCCACCGAGCGACGCATCGTCGCTGCAGGATTACTGCGCAGTCAATCAGTTCGATTTCACAGCCCAGGCAGGCAATAGAGGAGGCCAATAATGCATCGACTATCCAAACAATCCGAATCCGGCGCTGTCTCGCTGTTTATTGTCATCTTTTCGGCATTGTTGATTACGATTATCACCGTCGCGTTCATTCGTATTATGATTCAGCAACAGGAACAGGCAACGACAAATGACCTGTCAAAGAGCGCGCTTGATTCCTCGTATGCCGGTGTCGAGGATGCCAAACGTGCAATCATCAGGTATCAGACACTCGATTGCGCAGGTGCGGGTGCACCGACAACCGATTGTGTCCATCTGACTGACGCCTTTAATTCGCAGGAGTGTAATACGTTGCAGCAAACGGGTCTTGTGTCGGCCAAACCAGAGGATAAAGAGGTACAGGTCCAGCAAAATCCAAACGACAGCCAGCTAGAACAGGCCTACACCTGTGTCAAAGTTCAGTTGAATACCAAGGATTACCTCGGTGATATCAACTCCGATGCATCGCGTCTGATTCATCTCAAATCGACCGGCGCTTTCAACCAAGTAACCGTTGAGTGGTACTCGCAACAAGATCTGACGTCTAATGTTGCAAGCGCTTCATCCGGCAAGGTTGATTTGTATTCCGGACTACCACCGTTGCCACTGCCAAAACTCAATGAGTGGCCACAAAACAGGCCAGCGCTGTTGCGCCTGCAGTTGTTGCAATTTGGCAAGACATTTAATCTGTCGGACTTTAACAAAAACGATGGTCTTAACAGGGATGATGCCTCACTGTTCTTGTACCCAGCAAACTACGGCGACACAACGGCTAGTTTCTCGGATGATACCCGCATGAATAGTAATTCGAGCACGCTTAGGCCAGTTAACTGCGACCCAACCTTCTCGACCACAGGGGGCAAGGGAGCCTATGCCTGTACGATGACGATTTCGATACCAAACCCAGTTGGCACGTCTGATAACAATAATCGCGACGCCTACCTGCGTGTCGATGAGTTGTATAACACGAGTACAAACTTCCGTGTGACTCTGCAAAATGTGAATGGTGGGGCGGTCAGCACTGCTGATTTCAACGCAGTCCAGCCAGCGGTTGACTCAACGGGGCGGGCAAATGATCTATTCCGTCGCGTAAAGAGCCGTATCGACCTCGAGGGCAGCAGTATTCCTAGCCTTGAAGCAGCAGTCGATATTACCGGTAGTCTCTGTAAGACATTCCTCGTGACAGACAATGCGTCTGACTACAACCCTGGAACCTGCCAGGACCAGACCTCGTCTCCTTAGCTTGATTCGGTTTCGCTATGAAAACGATCGTAAATTTCGCGTAGATGCTCATCTGTAACGTGGGTATAGACCTGTGTCGTGCTGATGTTACTGTGGCCCAGCATTGATTGGACAGACCGGATATCGGCACCGTTCATTAACAGATCGGTCGCGTAGCTATGGCGCATAGTGTGTGGGCTGACGTGCTTAGTGATGCCGGCTAACTTTGCGTAGTGGCTGAGTGTACGCTGGATACTTCTGGCGGTCAGTCGGCGATAGTTACCGCTGTTATCCGTTTGCCCGGCGTTGCGGCTATAACTGATAAACAGAGGGGGGAGGCTATCATCTCGTGCCTCTAGGTAGTTGGTTATGTGTTCGGCAGCAGCCTCGCTGATGAATACGGGGCGGTCCTTTTGGCCCTTTCCGCGAACCATGAATTCGCGTCGTTTGGTGTTCACGTGGTCACGATCCAGGTTGACTAGTTCGGACACGCGCAGGCCGCTAGAAAAGAGTAGTTCAATGATTGCTCTGTCACGTAGACCCTGATCACTATTGATATCAATACGAGCTAATAGGCGATTGACCTCGTCACGATACAGGAATGTGACTTGTTTGCGTGATACTTTGGGCAGGATGATTTTGTCGGGGCTGAGCGTGACGATATCACGGTTCGATAGGTAGTGTAGGAAACCGCGCAGGGCAATCAAATGATAGCTTTGAGTGATAGTCGCGAGTGTCTCATCGTTGTTATTATTATAACGATTTAGCCATAGACGGTACTTTCTGATGATTTCCGATGTTATTTTAGCAACATCTATATCTTCGGTGAACTCGACGAAACGTTCCAGATACAGCTTATAATTCTCGGCAGTTTTGAGCGAGCGTCCACCTTCGACTTCCAGGTGTTCAATATAATCGTTGATTAACTCTGACACATACATACCTCTAGAATACCCCGAAACAGGTCCATTGCCATAGGCAAAAAACTCAAGCTTTTTCTTTAGGAGAGGGAAATCTAATGCGGATTTATTCCGATTTAGATTGGGAAGGGCGAGCGCTCCCTGTATAATAAAGCGAATGGGTATTTTTGAATCAATCGTACTAGGTCTCGTTCAGGGCTTAACAGAGTTTATTCCGGTCAGTAGTTCTGGCCACTTGGTTATTGCGCAAATATTTTTTGGAGGTAGCTCTGATCACTTCTTTTTGGAGTGGATCGATCTCGGTACATTCATTGCACTTGTTTTCTATTTCCGGCATAGGTTGGTTACAATCGGCCACGATATTTTTATGAAAAAGAACTATCGTTTGGGCCGCAATATCTTGCTGACTGCCGTGCCTGCCGGTCTAGTTGGCCTCATTTTGACTAATTTTATCGAATCATCACCGTTCTTTGGCAGCCTCGTCACAGTGACGGTCACGCTTGCCCTGGTTGGTATTCTGATGATTGTTGTTGATAAATTACCCCATAAATCACCTGTCAAAACGGGTGAGAAGCTCAGTCCGGGCAGGGCACTTACAATCGGGTTATTTCAGGTATTTGCGCTTATCCCTGGCGTGTCACGCTCTGGTTCGACGATTGTTGCCGGTCGATTGATGGGGCTGGATGCTGCGGCCGCCGCAGAGTATAGCTTCCTGGCGTCACTACCGATTATTGGGGCAGTACTCCTGAAACTAGTCTTCTCCTCAGCCGGTCGCGAGTACTACGCGCAGCACGCGCTGACGCTGACGCTCAGCAACCTAGTGGCCTTTGCATCGGGCCTGTGGGCGGTCAGTTTCCTCATTAGCTATCTCTCAAAGCACGGTTTGGCGGCCTTTGGCTGGTACCGCGTTGGGCTCGCATCTGTTCTGGTGGTCTATCTTTTGATACAATAGGTTAGATTTAATCAACAAAAGGAGCTAGAAATATAATGGAACGAACCCTCGTTATCCTCAAGCCTGATGCTGTTCAACGAGCAATCGCAGGTGAAATCCTGACCCGTTTTGAAAAAACCGGTCTGAAAATCGTTGGAATGAAAATGATGATTCCAGAGATGGAACTGCTCAAAAAGCACTACCCGGACGAACTAATCCCTATCGTTGGCAACAAAACCAAGGAAGACTGGGACAACTACGGTATCGAGTACAAGGAAACTATCGAAGAAATCGGTGAAATGATTGTTACGGCGACACGTCAGTTCATGCGAAGCTCACCAGTCATCGCTTTCGTCCTCGAGGGTGGTCACGCTGTTGAAGTCGTTCGCAAGATGGTCGGCAAGACTGGTCCCAAGGACTCAGCTCCTGGTACTATCCGTGGCGATTACGCCCACCTTAGCCTTGGTCGTGCATCCCTGCAGAAAAAGGGTGCAGCCAACCTGTTACACGCAAGTGGCACCGTCGAGGAGGCCAAGCAAGAAATTGCTATGTGGTTCGACGAGTCTGAACTGTTCGAATACAAGACTGTTCACGATGTCCACACACTCGCATAGAGCTGCTCTCTAGTACATTAGTACATTATTATGTTCGGACGCCGATAGGCGTCCATACGCCCCGGTAGCTCAACTGGATAGAGTAGATCCGTCCTAAGGATATGGTTGCAGGTTCGACTCCTGCCCGGGGTACCATAAAAATAAGACCGGCTCGCTGGTCTTATTTTTATGGTAGATTCGTGTCACGAATCCGAACCGTCAAGGTTCGATAGCGACGAACGTGCACAGAAAATACCTCTTAGTTTCGAGCACGTGAGGAAGCTATATTTCAATACTCCTGCCCCCTGTTCCGGTGTTCCCATGCTAGAATAATGCTATGGCAAAAGATTCACCTGACTTCGAAGGCCAACGTGATGATGAAGAGCTTCTCTTTATTTTTCGTCGGCATGTTATAGCCATGCGCAAGGGCTTTTGGCTCCTGTTGATACCATTTGCAATCTCGGCTCTCCCTGTTTTTATCTGGCCAACGGTATTGGAGGTGTATTGGTCTCCGGTGGTCGGTCTTGGACTCGGACTATTGTTCTTTTTCTACCACTTTTTGATGTGGTATTACACGGTCTATATTGTCAGCGATCAGCGCCTGCGACAGGTGACCCAGAAGGGGTTTTTTGGCAAAGATGTGGTCGAGCTTGGCCTGTCAAAAATTCAGAGCATAAGCTATAATGTACCAGGATTCAGTGGTGAGGTTTTAGGCTTCGGCACTATTGTTATCCAGACCTTTGTCGGAGATCTGGTTATCAATAAGGTTGAACACCCCCAAGAGATTTACAACAAACTACAAGACGCCGTCGCTGCAGCCGAGGGCAAAGGACCGAATGAAAAAACTACCCCGGCTTAGGAAGAAGAAGGTTGAGGCGGCCGAAACGCCAAACCGGATTACCAACGAAACTGTTGCGGAGCACCGCGAACGGGTTCTGGCTGGTGGTCGACGTTTCAAGTACCCAATGCAGTACGCTAAGCACCGCTTGGTGATTAATACGATTATTATTAGTGTCGTTGCGCTTATCCTGGTGACCGCTCTGGTGTGGTGGCAGCTTTATCCGTCCCAGAACACTTCGACGTTCTTTTATCGCATCACACGCGTCATACCGCTGCCTGTGGCCGTTGTTGATGGCCAACAGGTACGTTATAGCGATTATCTGATGTGGTTCCGCTCGCAGGAGCACAACCTGCAGTACAAACAAGGTGTTGATCTGTATGCCAAAGAAAACAAAACGCAACTTGATCTGATTAAACGTCAATCGCTCGACGATACGATTGCCGACAGCTATGCGGCCAAACTTGCAGTCGATCTCCATCTGTCAGTATCTGATAACGAGGTCAATAACGACATCAAACTGCAACGTCAATCGAGTGACGGTCAAATGTCCGAGGAAACCTACTATGCAATTATCCTTGACCACTTTAACTGGTCACCAGATGAGTTGAAGGCCGTGACTGCTCGCAAACTACTGCACCAGAAGGTCGCCTATGCTATTGATGCGACGGCATCAAAACTACAGTCTGAAATGACGGACGCTCTCAAGGCTAGTCAAGATTTTGATAAAGTCGTGGCCGCTGTTCAGCCTGTAAATGAGATCAAAATTGAAGCAAATATCACACCGCTTGTTCCTAGCAATAACCAAGATGGCGGTTTGGCCGATCAGGCAGCGAAACTGGCGATTGGACAAACATCACCGGTGTTTAAATCGACCAATGGTGACGGATATTATGTTGTCAAACTCCTGCAAAAGGACAATAATAACCGTATAAGCTATGCGTCACTCAAAGTTCCATTGACGGCGTTCGACAAGCAACTGACAGCGCTCAAATCGGCACACTTGGTATCTGAATACATCTCTGTACCAGTGGTCAATATCCCCAGTAGTAATCAATAGATAATAGGAGGAAAATATGTTTACATTACCAGACCTAGGGTATGATTATGACGCCTTGGGTAAATATGTCAGCAAGGACATCATGCAATTGCACCACGATAAGCATCATCAGACATATGTCGACAAACTAAACGCTGCGATTGACAAGGAGCCAACACTCAAAGGGCAGAGCCTGGAAGGTCTCCTTACGAGCCTAGAAAGTGTCCCTGAGTCCGTTCGGACAGCCGTTCGAAATCACGGTGGTGGTCACTATAATCACTCACTTTTTTGGCAGTGGATGTCGCCAGATGGTGGCGGTGAGCCGAGTGGGAAACTAGCGGCAGATATTACGACTAAATATGGTAGTTTCCAGGCGTTCGTCGATGAGTTCGAGGCGAAGGCGCTGGCTGTCTTTGGCAGTGGCTGGGTGTGGCTACAACCCGATCTGACAATCCTGACGACACCAAACCAGGACACACCGATCAATACTGGTCTGCAGGCATCTCTTTTGGGTCTCGATGTCTGGGAGCATGCTTATTATCTAGACTACAAGAACAAGCGTGATGACTACGTTAAGGCGTGGTGGAATGTGGTAAATTGGGAGTTTGTTCAATCGAGGGCTCAGCAGTAGCCGAGGGAGTATGGTCAATCTTGGCCTGCTCAAACATATCAAGTGGCTCATCCTCACTCAGATACACTGAGTTTGCATGATGTTGCTGCTGATCAAAAACTCGTGGTTCCAGCGTTGGCGGGGGCGGTGGAATCGCTTGATCAGGCTGTCCAGTACCTTGAGTCGGTGGCGCCCAGCTATAATCGTCCTGGATGATAACTGACGGTCCCGAGGATGTGGCTCTGTATCCGCTACTATCACTGCCGGTATCGAACTTTCGACGTCGGATATTGATAAATATCAGGAAACCAAACACAAGGATAACCGTACCACCAAAGAGTATGCCGATGAATGTAAACACGGTCGTACCACTTCCGGGGCCAGAACTCAGTACCGAACTTTTCATATCGAAACTAAAGGGTTGCGAGGCGGGATCCGTTCCGTCCGTTGGAATCGCCTTTTCGGCAACTGTCAGGTTGATGTTAAGGGTCGCCGTTCCGCTAGAGATAGTGCCGCTATAGCTACCGGCTGCCAGCCCAATCGTTATCTTGCCATCTTGGCGAGTCGTAAAACTACTTGATCCAATCTGAACTTGGGCACCGTTTGAGGCCACGCCATTCTCGGTGACACTAACGGTAACAGGGTAACCTTGGGCCGGTATAGTGCTGCTGTATGTCCCCGTGGCCGTATTGGACCCCCCGCCGCTTATCGAAAAGAAGTAGTTATTGCCAGGGGTAAGGCCACTAACGAGGGCAGTGAAAAGACCGCTACCTTTATTTTGGACCGTTCCACTCTTATCCATCTGGGTCGAGCTTTCGCCATATACCAATGTCGAGTTGGGATTATTCGCATTGACCTTCCAGGTAACGATTGCAGTGGTATATGACGGCGTGACAACAACAGTATCAATAATACCGGTTGGGTCTGGTGTTGGGGTGGGCTGTGAATCTAGTGTAATGGAATTTGCTGGTTGCGACGGAACAACAGGAGTCGTGACGACTGGAACAGGGGCGGTATAGGTCGTTCGTGGTGTTGATTTAGGCGTTGAAACAGGGGCAGATGACGGTGCTGAGGATGGTGATGCTGGAGGGGTAGGGCTCGTAACGGTAAAGGTCGCACCGCTATAGTTTGTGGTCGTGTTGTTAATCGTACTATTACCGTTGAATCCAACCGTTGCGCTGCCGGCAACACTTGCTTGAAATGTAATGGCAAAAATTTGTGCAGAGCCACTCGGAGAAGGTGACCGGGTGCCACTAAAATCGATTGTTCCATCACCTTGTTTAATCGTCGGTGATCCATAATCGCTCCCACCTATTGAGATACTGGTGACTTGTAGCTTGCTGGCAGTGTAGAGGACTGTTCCGGTCACTGATCCCGTTGCGGGGCTCGCAGTCGAGAAGCTGCGCACATTGACGGTAAAGGACGTACCGACGTTCATCTGGGATGAATCTGGTGTTATGTAGAGTTTGTTTGAGGTATCTGCAAAAGCAAATTGAGATGGCAATAGCCCAAGCACGAGAACAATACTTGTCAGGAAACTCAGTGTTCGACGCAAAATCGAACTATAGTTCTGGGTTTTCATCCTGTAACCCCCGGTTGAGGTGGCGTACCCAGAGGCGCTTGTGGTGTCTGTGCGGCAGCACTTACTGCATCGGCTGCATGATGATGGATAATATCGAGTTCACCGGTCGCCGCGTCGTATACGGCGGTTGGTTCGTTTGAGTCGGGTATTTGCTCGGAGGACTCAACCTTTGCAAGCTCTGCCGACAAAGCGTCACTGTTATCTGGCTCTGGGGCTTGAGCGGGCTGGTCGGCGTATGATTGAATTTGCTCCGCGACGGCTGGAGTCTCGATAGAGACAGGCTCGGTGGCTTCAGCTTGGCCACCTAGATCTTGTGCTGGTTGCTGTACGAGGGGTGGTAGGGGTATAGCGTATGGGTCAAATTGTGGCTGCCCGGCATCACCAGAACTGGCTTGTGTTGGGTCCTGCATAGGCGCAGCGGCTAAATCGACAGCCTGGTCGGTGACGGGGTTTGTTTGCGTTACTACCTGAGGATTAGGTAGCGGTGCTGGTACAGGCGGCGCCTGTACGTATTCTGCTGCACCATCCGAGCCTCTGTTGAAGTTTCCTTCGAGGTTTGCCTCTGGTGTATTTGTCATGTATTTCTCGACATTTGACCCATAGACTTCTTTTAGCTGCGTCGTATCGATATCAAGCGATTCGGGCTGGTCTGTCGCTTTTCTCCTCTTGGCAAAAACCAAAAAGCCGATACCGCCGATAAGCGCTATAGTACCAATGATTCCACCGATAATGAGGGGCAGCGGGGAAGAGCTCGTTGCGGTCGCCGTGCCAATTGTCGTAATGTTCAGTACGAAATTCTGCAATGAGGGGTTACCGCTATCAGGAACGGACAGCTTTTTGACGGTAAATTTGATATCCTGACTATCGCCAGCCTGTGGGGGTGTGATGGTCGCCGTAAAGTCCCCATTTGCAAGCTCGGTCGTGACAAGACCGAGGTTGTTGGCGACAAATTCACGTGTGCCAATTTTTACTTTTGCACCAGGTATTAACAGGTTATTTTGCTGTATGGTCAGCTGAACTGGATAGCCTCTGGTTGTCAGTACGCCGCTATAGGTTGCCCCTGACAAGTTGTCACTCGTCGAGGCCTTAACGGTGAAGTAATACAGCGTACCCAGATCAAGGTGACCAAATGTGAATTTGTAACTGCCGTCATCAAGCTGGGGGATAATGCCTGCATCTTTGAGCTGATCCTTGTTTGTCCCATACGAGAGGGTCGGGCTAGCGGTGGCGCTATTGAGAGACCAAGCAACACTGTTTTCAGTCCTCGTCGCTGTTACTTTGACATTCTCAATCTTCAGGCCACCTTCACTATCCGTTACTGGGGCAGGGGTTTGCTCCGGCGTAGGTGTTGGCGTTGACTTCGGCGTAGGTGTTGGCGTTGACTTCGGCGTTGTGGGCTTGATTGTTGGTTTTGGTGTAGGCGTCGGTGTCGGGGCCGGTGGAGAATTGACGGTGTACGTCCCACCAGTTGTGGCGGCGGTGCCGATGTCGTACTGGGTGCTGCCAAATGACACACTTGCAGTTCCCGCGCCAATTGCTTGGAATGTGACAGAGAACAGGTGGACTGTCTGGTTTGCATACGAACCCGAACTCGTATTGTTAAAGCTTATTGTGCCCGCGGAATTATCAGGGGTGATTGTACCGCTCGGAAACGAGTCCCCGTCGGTGCTGATTGATGCCACTTTCAAATTTCCTGCCGGAAACTTTATTGAGCCTTGAACAGAGCTTGCCCCAATGGGTACCCACCAGAAATACGATTGGCCAACATAGCCGTCGACGCTGACGGTAAACGTATTACCTGTTTGTGTTGTTCCAGAAGCTGGAGTAAGGTACGCAGACTCACCAGCGGCAAATACAGAGGTAGGTATAATCGAAAACGAGGCTGTGACGAGCATCAGCCCAAGCAAGAATTTGTGTCGGAACCTAGTTTTCATTTTTGGCGTTTTTGTTTTGGATTTTTTCCTCTTTTAGATTATCACGCTAACGGATAACGGTCAATAAAAATACCCCTGTTTTTGACATATACAAAAAACCACCCATTTCGGGTGGTAAATGCAGACGATAAATTCTTGGCGGGCCCGACCGGATTCGAACCGGCGATCTTCTCCGTGACAGGGAGACGTGATAGGCCAACTTCACTACGAGCCCTCGTATTTGGCGCTCCACGTATGATACCAGCTTTTCGCCCCTGATGCAACGCTCCTAAAGGCGTTTATTTCTGGCGGTCTGAATGCTATAATCAATCGGAACGGACAAAGCGGATCTGCCGCTGTAGCTCAGTTGGTAGAGCGGCTCTTTCGTAAAGAGTAGGTCTCCGGTTCAAATCCGGACAGCGGCTCCACATATGCGGGTATCGTATAGTGGCTAATATGTAACCTTCCCAAGGTTGAGAGCAGAGTTCGATTCTCTGTACCCGCACCAGAGTGAATTTATGAAAAAACAAGTATTCCAATCAGTACAAACCCTTCTCAAAGACCGTTATCTAACGTGGCTTTTGGCTGGGTTTTTGCTGCTATGTCTGTTGGTGCTGGTGTATCTGGCCTTTGCAATCCATGCCAGCGAACTACAGGTGGTTGTCCATTACACCAGCTTTGGCACGACAAACTTCTATCGTGACAAGTGGTATTACCTCTTAACCTTCGTGGCATTTGTCCTCGTTATGGCCGTTTCGCATAGCGTTATTACGTACAAGCTACTAGAGAAAAAAGGTAGGGATTTTGCGGTTTCATTCGTCTGGCTCAGCGTTCTGTTGATTCTGATTGCAACGGCTTTGTTCTATCAAGTTCTTAAAATAGCATCGCTTTCATAACCCCATGACTGATCTCGAAATACCTGTTGGCAAACGTACGAAAGCCTATCGCTTTTTTGAAATGGTGCCGGCAATCTTGAGCTACGGTTCAATCATCCTGCTAGTTGTATTATCGATTGTCAGCCCTTTTGCGGCCGCGGCGTATCTATTGGCTGTTATTATCACAACATTAGTCAAAGCCGTTGGTATCGCGTATCACACCACCACTGGGCGAGATTATCTTGATAGGGCACAGCGTGTTGACTGGCACGCACGGCTAGGTGAGTTAGAGGATGCGAAAAAATATCTGGATACACCCAAAGATCCGAGCCATAGTTTTGGGCACAGTGCTCATCTGATGAATTTGCAGGATATTGCCTCGCAGGAGGAGCTTTATCCGAAGCCGTCCGACGTCTATAATGCAGCTATTATCGCCACCTATAACGAGTCCTATGACATCCTAGGGCCGACTATTCAGTCACTGCTTGATAGTACCTACGACAAAGATCATTTGATTGTCGTCATTGCCTACGAAGAGCGCGGAGGTGAGGCGATTTCAAAAACTGTTCATCGATTGCGTGATGAATTTGGTGGCAAATTTAGAGGATTCCTGCTGGTCAAGCATCCAGATGGTTTACCTAACGAAGTCGTTGGCAAGGGGGGTAATATAACCTATGGCGGCAAGCAGCTAAAGGTCTGGTTGGACGAAGTTAACATAAAATACAACGATGTTGTAGTTACAACGTTAGATTCAGATAACAGAGTACACCCAACGTATTTCGACTATATAGCCTACGAATATATCGTTCATCCCGATCGCAAGCATTTATCATTTCAACCAATCTGTTTGTTTATTAACAACATCTGGGATGTACCTGCACCAATGCGTGTTGTGGCCACGGGCAACTCATTTTGGAACATTATTAGCTCGATGCGTCCGCACACGCTTCGTAACTTTGCATCGCACTCACAGCCTATGGATGCGCTCGTCGAAATGGACTTTTGGAGCACTCGAACAATCGTTGAGGACGGTCATCAATATTGGCGAAGCTATTTCCATTTCAATGGTCAGTATGGCGTCGTGCCAATCTATGTTCCGATTTACCAGGATGCCGTGCTTTCGTCGACGTATGTCAAAACCCTGAAAGCTCAGTTCATTCAGCTACGCCGTTGGGCATATGGTGCATCGGACATACCGTACGTCGCGACGCGTATCTTTACTCGCAATAGGCAAGTGCCACTCGGTTCAAGCATCGCCAGGCTTATTCGCCTGACCGACAGCCACGTGACACTGGCTAGCATCGCAATCCTCATCGCCATAGGGGGTTGGGTACCGCTCTTTGTAAACGGTGAAGCGGCGCATAGTATTGCAGCTCACCAGTTACCAGAGGTCATCAGTCACGTCCAACAGGTGGCGTTGGTTGGTCTATTCATTACGATTTTCTTTGCCTTCAAACTGCTTCCACCGCGCCCTCTACGCTATAAACGCAGTCGTAACATCTGGATGGTCCTGCAGTGGGTCCTGATGCCTGTTACGGCGGTCGTATACAGCTCTGCTTCGGCCTTCACCTCTCAAACAGCACTGTTCCTGGGTCGTTACTTCGATAAATTCGATGTCACCGACAAGGCAACAGTCAAAACCAAAAAATAACCGCCACGGCAAAAGCTGTGACGGTTACTGTTAATTTGTCTATTCTTGGTCTATTTATTTCTTGATTGGGCGCAGCTGAACGGTCTGTTTTGCTTCGTTCCAGGTACGGTCGTATTCGAATGCAAGCTGGAATTTAGCCAGTGCTGACTTGTCGTTAGCGGGGGTAGTTGCATGTGTTTTTGTGTTTGACTGATTTGTCATACCTCAATACTACCATAAGCACGTTATATTGTCAATGGAACAGATGCTAGGCAGGTATATCACAACAGAGATAATTCCTGGTCATTGGTGGCATTTGAACCAGTGGAAAAGATTGGAAAGCAGGGGAAAAGTCATCGCAAACAAAACAGACCACCGCTAAGTGATCTGTTAAATTGCTGTATATGGTGGGCGATGAGGAATTCGAATCCCCGACCTCCTCAACGTCAATGAGGCGCTCTAGCCAGCTGAGCTAATCGCCCATAAAAGCCTTATCATATTAACAGATTGACCAAGGTGTTGCAATAACTGGGGTGGTTGGTTATGATAGAT
>JAQGGV010000067.1 GCA_028289185.1 Candidatus Saccharimonadota bacterium | reverse complement strand
TATACTTCACATTTCCAAAAATGTCTTTGACCACAAAGTTCGTACTGTTTACGAAGTCGTTATTGCCGGTGTTTTTTGCCGTAACTGTTGCAGTTAGTGGTGGTTGCAACTGCCAGAATGGAATGTCGCTACCTGTCGCAAGGCCACTATTGGTAACGTTGCCGTTAACCGTTGTGTATAGAATCATACCAACGCGTTTTTTGCGGATAACGGCGTTGCCGCTCACTTCTCCACTAGGCTGTGTTTCGGCAAATATAACACCATAATGTCCTCCTGGATTTGCACCACTTGGAATGTTGATCGTGTAGGGCACTTTGACCGTTTTATTGGCATCCAAATGATAGCTTGTTTGCGTAAATTGTACCCATTGGTAGACCTCGGCGTTTTTGCTGGCAGTCGTGAAGTTTGGATTGTCGTAGTTATCGTCCTGAATACTATATGGACGGGCATAAACCGTAAAGTCATAACCAGCCTTACCATCATTAACGACCGTCAGCTCACCGGTGATTTTGGACCCACTATCGGCTGTGATTTTGCGCGATACTGGCGAAATCGTGATGCTCTCTAAGTTTGGATCAGTCGACTGCGCAAGAACGGGACTTACAGGAAGCAAGATAACAGCAAACGCAGCCATAGCGCTCACAAATTTGCGTATGATACTCCCCTCACTTTTTCTCATCTTGCTTCAGTATACCGTAGTTACCGGCGTGACACCAGTAAATCTAATTGGCCGTAGCAGTGTAGGTAACGGTGTCGGTATAGGTACCAGCAGGTAGCGTCGTGTCGGCTTTGACAGCGTACCAGACAGTCGTTGAATCACCGGTAGCTGTACTGGTGGTACTCTTCAGTAGCATTGGCGAACCAGTTGCTGGCATACCGGCCCATTTTGACGTACTGGATGCAAGGTTCGTCTCCGAGGCATATGAGGCATCAAAGCCGTTCGTCCCAATTCCGGTCGTACCGGTTGGAACAGCCACACCCCAAGTATTGTTTGCAAGTGTGATTGGTGTCGTTTTTGTACCGCTACTCGCAGTAAAGTTGCTACCGCCATTCGCTAGCGTGGTTGTTGCATCACTATCGGCAACCGTCAGGTTATACCCAAGTGCATCATTTGTGCTGACAGTAATCGCGTCACTACCGTTGCTCAATGAACCAGCACCTGTAGGCGTAAGCGAGATTGAAACAGTGCTACTAGTCGCAATGCTAATGACCGCCTGAACAGACGCGCTAATCGTCGTGTTGGCCGAATTAGAGGTAGCAGATACCAATGCTGGTGATAGAATTGCTCCGACAACAGAAATAGCAGCTACAAATGCACCTATTCTTTGTTGCGTTGGTTTACTCATTTTCCCCTGTCGTTTTTCTCGGTAAATATCTGTTGCAATGGTCGCAGACCACAAGCGTAATGTCAAGAGGCGTAGTGGAAAACCTAAGAGTTCAAATTAATCTTTTGAAGTAGTGCTCTGAAGGTCGGAATTTGTTGCTCGAACAGGTTCGTTACCTGACCCAGATTCGCCTTTAGTGAGCCGAGCGAGCCGACGCAGGTTGATGTCCAGAGTTTTTGGATAGCGTTCGTACCCTGCAGCACTTCAAATTCATAGACCGTACCCGTGGCACAGACACCTCGTTCATCGTTGGCGCCGTCGCTCAGTGGCGTACCGTCCATCAGCTTTGCCCGGTCGAGTGAATAGACAAGCTGTTCGTAGGCTTGCGTATTATTCGTTAGCTGGTTGTTGTCGACCGACTGCCCTATATAGCCGACATAGGTGGTAATGTTACGTGTCGTAGGAGTAATAGTGATTGTATAGCTGTGAAAGCTTTCGTCGGCCACAATCGGACCACGTACAGTCATCTGGACACTTCGATCAGTAAGCGTGCTGGTCAGAGCCTGTTTGCCGGCATTTACCTGCGGGCTGGCCGACGGTGATGGCGAAGAACCACCTCCACCACCCCCAAAAATAGTTCGTCCAAGTGAAATCAAGGCTGCAATTATCAAACCAGCAATAATCAGCCCCAAAATGATAGGCACAAGCCTCTGGATTCCACTTCGATCCATGGGGTAATTTTATCACTTTTACCCCTAAAAGTCAACTGCTAGAGCTCACCCCAATTGTCGCCAACACCGACGTCAACTTTTAATTTAACAGGGAGGTCAGGCGCAATCGATTCCATGACGGCGCGCAGGATTTCGGTGACCTTTTCGGCGTTTGCTTTGGGTGTTTCAACCAACAGGCTGTCGTGAACTTGTAGTATCTGTATACCGATGCCGTCCAGTTTTTCCTCGACTTGTATCATGGCCAGCTTCATTAAGTCTGCTTCGGTCCCCTGGATAGGCATATTTGCCGCCTGGCGCGATGCTGCCTCACGAACCATAAAATTACTACTGTTGATATCAGGTGTTGGACGACGACGACCATGGAAGGTTTCAACGTAACCCTCGGTTTTTGCCTTTAGTAATGTATCGTCGATGTATTTACGAATTGGTTTTCGCAGTTCAAAGTATTGGTCGATGTACTTTTTTGCCTCTGCTAGGTTCATGCCAGTTGCAACCGACAAACCATGCGGGCTCATGCCGTACAGCACACCAAAGTTGATAACCTTGGCATCTCGACGCTGGGCTTTAGTAACATCGTCCATTGGAATGCCATAAACCTGGGCTGCCGTTTTAGTGTGAATATCGACATCACCGTTAAAGTCATTGATGAGCTCAGTGTCGTTTGCCAAGACTGCAGCCAGGCGAAGTTCGAACTGGCTATAGTCAGCACTGACAAGCACGTTACCCTTTTCTGGGACGAATGCTCCGCGGATGCGTCGACCTAAATCGCTACGAACTGGTATGTTCTGCAGGTTCGGATCGGTACTACTCAGCCGGCCTGTCGCTGCGACGTCTTGATTAAACGTTGTATGAACTCGGTCATGTTTATCGGTCTGTTCCGGCAATGTATCCACGTAGGTATTTTTGAGTTTTGCAAGTTCACGGGTACGCTCAATCAACTCGATAATAGGGTGTTGACCACGCAAGCGATCAAGTTCCTTTTGACCAGTACTAAAGCCGGTCTTACCCTTTTTGACTCCAGCTGTCGGTAGTTGTAATTTGACAAATAACACCTCTGAAAGCTGCGATGGGCTGCCAATATTGAATTCATAACCAACCATTGAATACATTTCTTGTTCAAGCTTTTTATGCTCATCACCCAGCTCTTTGCTCATACTAGCCAGCATTTCCTTGTCGATTTTGATCCCGCGATCCTCGACGAGGAACAACGTGTAAATAAGTGGGAAATCGAACTTATGGGCAATCTCTGCTACATGTGGCAATTCACTAAATCCTTCAACTTGCCAATCATAGACTTGCCATAGCGATGCCATTTGCTCAACCTGAGTTTCAAGTACTCCGCCAATCAACCCGCCCAGACTTCTATCGCGTCGTAGTGGGTCGACCAAAAAGGCTGCCTGACGCACGTCGTGAATTTGTGCAAAGTGAATATCGCGAATGTTGAGTTTCGCTAGGTCATGGTACAGCTGCTTGACGTCGTAGGCCACGACGGTTGCCAGTTGCAGCGCCTGCCAGACACTTTTATCGACGTCTTTGACTGACATATGGTGCACTGTTTCCCTATCAGTCGACAGCCACAGCTCATCGTCAACCAAATCAATTGCCACTGAACCATTAATCATCAATTGCTTTGGCCACGGCTTTTCGGTAATGTCCGCTGTCGACAATTTGTTCACTGCCAACGCATGCGAAGTCTCACCACCGTCCTGCATGTGTTTTGGCAAGCGCTTGGTAAGCGAATGGAATTCAAACTTCTCCAAAATGGCAGCCACTTTCGTGAGGTCAGTCTTGCTGACATCGGCATCGTCCCAGTCCAGTTGAATTGGTGCGTCGGTCCAGATGCGACCAACTTCTTTACTCATATATGCCAGCTCTTTGCCAGCACGTAGTTTGTTAGCAGTCGTAGGCTTAATGTCATCAAGATGTTCATAGACACCGTCGAGTGTTTTGAATTCCTGCAACAGTTGTATGCCGGTCTTTTCACCTATACCCGGCACTCCCGGCAGATTATCTGATGAATCACCCTTTAATGACTTCAAATCCAAAAATTGATGCACGTTAATACCGTATTTGTCCTCGAAGTGAGCAACGTCGAACTCTTCGATATTCGAGAGGCCACTTTTTAGTGCGTACACCTTGGTATGTGGTGCAATCAGCTGCAAAGCATCGAGATCACTCGTCAGCAAATCAGTCTCGTAACCCTTTTCGTGTGCTTGCAGTGCGAACGCGCCCAAGATGTCATCCGCCTCGTAATCGTCTAGTTCATAAAACGGCCAATGAAACGCCTCGAGCAGTTCCATCAGTAGCGGAATTTGTTCGTAAAAATCAGGTGGCGCTGGTTTGCGACCGGCTTTGTATTCTGGGTAAATTTCTTTGCGTTTTCGGATATTCGTTTTGGGCTTATCCCAAGCCACAGCAACATAGTCAGGCTCTAATTTCTTGATAAGTTCAATCGCGAGTGATGCAAAACCAAAAACGCCACCCGTTGGGGTGCCATCCTTCATACTCAGCCCAGGCATCGCATAGTAACCTCTATAAAATACTGATTTTCCGTCAATGACTGCAAGTCTCTTCATGTTACCAGTATAGCGTACTACTTGTAGTACTCTCGTAGGGCACTGGCTTCGTCGCCAGTACGGAGTTTCGCCATGACTTCACGCTCAATCTGGCGTACTCGCTCCCTGGATATGCCAAACAATTTTCCAATCTGATCCAACGTCCTGGGCTGCCCATCGTCCAACCCAAATCGTAGCCGTATGACTTGGGTCTCACGTTCGTCAAGGCTCGCGATGACCTTATCTATTTCCTCTGACAATAAACCATTAATAACTGCATCCTCGGTACTTATAGCACCTTCATCACCGATAAAATCACCTAGCGGCGCCTCTTCGTCGCTACCAACAGGCATATCCAGGCTGACAGGATCTCTCGAGTGATCAAGTAAATCTTGGATTTTTTCCGCAGGAATACCTGATTCCTCGGCAAGCTCTTCGTTTGTCGCTTCTCGACCAAGATTTTGATGCAACTCGCGTTTCATTCTGGCAAGCTTATTTACTTGCTCTACCAGATGAACGGGCAGCCGAATAGTCCGTGACTGATCAGCCATACCACGCGTAATCGCTTGTCGAATCCACCATGTTGCATAAGTGCTAAATTTGAAGCCTTTTGCGTAATCAAATTTTTCCATTGCACGAATAAGACCTAAATTGCCCTCCTGAATGAGGTCCAGTAGCGGCATACCCCTGCCCGTATATCGCTTGGCCAAGGATACGACCAGCCGAAGATTAGCCTCCAGCAGATGCTTTCTTGCACGATCGCCATCGACCGCCACTAATCCTAAGTCTTTTTTGCGATCACCTGTCAGTCTTTTTTTCGTGTCAATCAGATGCGTCGCATACAATCCCGCTTCGATACGTTTTGCAAGGTCTACCTCATCTGCAGCGTTCAGTAGTGCGACCTTGCCAATACCATTTAGGTAAACACGTACCAAATCTGCCGACGGAGACTGTGCATCAAGATCTATCTTTCGGCTGGTAGTGGTATCGTTCACTTCAGCGAATGTCCTTGGCTCCACAGTAGTCTTTGCACGTTGACGAACTTGAGTAGATGACGCAACCGCCTTATGACCCACCTGTCGCGACGCTGATACACTTCTTACTTTTGCCTCGGGCAGTTTAGTTTCGTGGATAGGTGCGATGTCGAGATCTTTGATTGATACAGCAATCTCATCATAGACCTCCTCTGGTTGTTGCCAGCTAGCAACCACTGCCGCTACTTCGCTCACAGCTATATCGGGAAACATTGCTTCCAAATCTTGGTGAGAGTATCCGCACATGTATAAATATACCGCATTCCTCATCTGCTCATTATCAACCTCGGCAAGATGCTCAACTGCAACAGTAAATCCAAAAGTTGGATCTTCGTGTAACATCCCATTAAGCCGTTGCCTTGTTGCCGTACTGAGTTCGGGCATCGGTGTCTCTAGTCGACTAACATCGTCCGCATACCACGAAACAAGTGCAAAGGTCTCGAGTGATGTCTCTTGTGATGAGTCGTTGGGTTCTAAAATTTCGTGTGACGCTACGCTCACCTAGCCGCCTTCTGTATTATCACTTCGAGGGTTTCGATGATTGTGTCGGTAACGAATCCGTTTCCATATTTTTCCGTATTATCCGGGTCTCTACTACCGAGATAATCGCGTATCTCGGTAACTGACATCGCGGGAGCATGAATCCTGGGTGAGGTGAATGCGTTTAAAACAAGTAAGCTCTTCTCAGGAAGGTCGTCTACTTCGAGGCTAGAAACACTGCGGTAAAGGTCCCTTAGGCTCTTCATAAATGCCGGTGAGTTATCGACTGCATTGGCCTGAGCCTTGCTGATAATCTGGTCGATTTGTTGCTGGTTGATTTCGGGGATGGCAGTAGCTAGGCGTTCTCGAACAGCCTGAATTCTCACCTCCATATTATCTCCGTCGTCAGGCAGAGATTCCGGCGCAGCTTGGCTATCTCCTTGGTATTGAGGTTGATACGCTTGATCCATTTTCGTGGCAAACTCTTGTTCAGATTGGTCCACCGCAGTGTTTTCGTCATCCGCACCACCATCAGACATGGCACGAATTCGTTCAAAACCAGCACTAATCTCATCCTTAAAAGGAATGAATACGAATGGTAAGAATTTATTGAAATTCTGTATGACTGCGAGGAAGTGTACATCTTCTTGTGCTGCAATTTCTTTGGCCGTCATGCCGTCTAGCGACTTCTCTATCCTAGCGATCTGGATATCCTTCAGCTCTGGTTTCTTTGCAGACCTTTCGTATAAGCTGTCGAGCAGGAAGACCAGCTCTTCATTTTGCCGTGGCGTGAATTCAGGAATTGCAGCGCGCTGGTCAAAACTCAGTATGTCTTTAAAAAGATTATTAATGTTAGACGACAAAGCTTCAGGACGTTCAGCTTTTTTACGTACTTCTGGTTCCTTGGTCTCATTACTTGGCCCCATAACTTTCACTGCTTTTCGCTTGCGTACTTCCACCTCAGCTACTTCCGGTATGGGTTCCCCCGCCAAATTCTCCCTGTACGCCTCGATAAATTCTCGTTTATGTTCACGCAGTATGGATGGCAAATACTTTCTGAATGAACTCGTGATTGAACCTGCCGTACCACCATTCTGCGCCGCTGCTATCTGGTCGGCCGTCATGCCACCAAGCATCTTTGCGAGCCTATCGGTATGGGTTGGCACGTGGTCAGGATAGCGCGAAAACTCCCCTAGAGTCCTAGAAAACGCATCAACAAGTGCTGACATCTGCGTGTCGTTTATCCCAACAAGCGCTGACCGCTGTTCGTACGTCAATACACCGTCAAAGACGTTATTGACCGAACTAATAAGCTTTTTGGGTTTCCTGCCATCAAGCACCACGTCAAAAGCTTCCTGCTGATCAAGTCTGGTTTCTGTTTCTGTTTCTGTTTCGTCTTGATCTAACGAGGGTGTCTGCGGCTGACTATCTTCCGCGTCCACATCAAGTGTATTTTCTAATTCCGTTACGGATGCTGGTGGTTCTTCAGAAGGATCCACAAATTCGCTTGCTGGCACTTCCGTACGTGCCGCAACCGATATGCCTGTCAGGTAACCAATGTGTTCCTGGGCAGATTTTCGAATTCTCTTTATTTGAGGAGTCGAAAGTGAATCAAATTGCTCACGCATTGCAGCGATACTTGCTTGAATCTGCTCTTCGGATACTCCATGCATTTCCAGCATTTGCGCTGTCGCCGCCAAAGCTTTTGCCTGCTGTGCGCGGCGTTTGATGTCTAGGACTTCGACTTCACCATCAGTTAAATACTGACTTTTCTCATAATCACTCATTGAATTATACCCCTGCCACCCGCTATCTTTTTGCTAGTATGTCAAGTTGTCCCGATTTTAACAAGGACTTTTTGCGAAAATAATACATATTCAAATCAGATAGGATGATTGACCACTATTCTCATATCGCTTAGACTAAAGGGACGATGTCCGACACTTTTCATCTTGCAATCATCCCAGATGGCAATCGCCGCTGGGCACGCAAAAATGGCCTCAAGGGCTACAAGCAACTCTATGACCGTGGGTTCCAGGGACTTTCCGAAATTACCGAAACAGCCTTCGAGATAGGCGTTACACACCTTTCACTTTGGGGCAGCTCCCACTCAAACCTCTCCGAACGTTCCTCTGAGTTTTTCAGTAGCATTGATCGCGCATTTCGTGACAATGTTCGCAAGTTCGTCGAAAATCCCGCCATCGAAAAATACGATGTTCACATTAATATCATTGGCGAATGGCGTGACAGCCTGACGCCAAAAACTGTCGAAGTATTTGAGGATGCGATGGCTAGAACCGCCCATCGAACGGGTCGCGAACTGACCATCCTCATTGATTACAGTGGCACCCGTGAACGTACAGCGGCCGTTCACTCTATCCTGACAGACCAAAAAAGCGATGTGCCCACTGAACAACTCCTGCGTTCCCGTTCATGGACCGGCAGACTACCCGATGTTGACCTCATTATCCGTACAGGTGCCTGGACCGACCCACACAACAGCGCAGGTTTCATGAGTCTGCTCGTCGACGAAGCCCAGTACTCATTCCCCGAGCTTCTGTGGCCCGATTTCACACCGGAAATCCTGACATCAATCGTGCATGAGTTTAACGAGCGCGAACGTCGCCACGGCAAGTAGCTGTTATACTACCTATATGGCAGATCGTTCAAACGCAAAAGTTATCGCAATCGTCGGCATGTCCGGTGCGGGCAAATCCGCCGCTACCGACTACCTGACTGACAAGGGTTATCCAAAGGTTAATTTCGTTAATGTCATCATCGATGCACTGCGCGAGGCAAACCTGGAACCAACACTCGAAAACGAAAAAATGATGCGTGACAAACTACGCCGCGAAGAAGGCAACGACGTTGTTGTTGTCCGCGTGGTTGAACAGATCGACCGTCTTATCGAGGCTGGTCAGCACCGAATCATCGTTGACGGTATGGGTGCATGGTTGGCGTACAAAGTTATGAAACATGAATTCCCCGGTCAACTAACAACCATTGCTATCACCGCTCCTCGCCGTCTGCGTCATCGCCGTCTAGCAACTCGCCCCGACCGTCCGCTAACCACACAGGAAGCCGACGCCCGTGATTACGACGAAATTGAAACCCTTAACAAGGGTGGCGTTATTGCCATAGCTGACTACTTCGTACCAAACGAGGGCAGCATCGACGACATGCACCGCCAACTCGAGGGTATCCTCGCTGAAGTCGAATTTTAGAGTTCTCTACAGTTCAAATTCACTAATCAAATAGTTGCGATATGCTTCAAACGAATCGAAATTATTATCTATATGAATGTCGGCAATTTCACGTACACCATTCATGTTCATAGAACCGGGCTCATTGTCTATCGGTGATAGTTCAATATCCTCCTGCTTGGACCATTCATCGAATGTCAGGTCATCCGTATGTGCCCGCCCGCGGTTGGCAGCCTGAATACGTTCGTAGCGCGTTCGTCGGTCGCCATCGACCCAGATGACAATACCACCGTCATTCTTAATAGCCTCAGCCTCAGCCGGACGACGAATACTACCTATAGCCAGACCTTTATAGCCTCCCCGCTTCTCTTCTTCAACATAAGATTCGATTGTCTTGATAGTCAGGATTTCGTGGCCAAATTCATTCGCCCATTTTGTGCTTAGTGCTCGCATGTGTTCACGTTCGTGCGGAATACCCTGCTTGGTTAATTCCTCACGCAGGATATCACTCACACTCGTGAACTTATACTGTTGCAAATCTGCGAGTAATTCACCGAGTGTATCCTTACCCGCCCCATTCGTTCCCGCTATACCAATAATCTTTGGCAATTTCATCTGTTTAGCTCAAGTATTCGTGAAGTTTCTTTGCGTCTTTGTGCTTGCGAAGTTTGGCGAGTGCCTTGGCTTCGATTTGGCGAATACGCTCACGTGTGACGGCAAATTCCTGGCCGACTTCCTCGAGCGTGTGACTTTTGCCGTTTTCCAGGCCAAATCGCATCTTGATGATCTTTTGTTCGCGGTCGCTAAGCGTCGACAGGACTGACTGAACTTGTTCCTTCAGTAGTTGACTGGTCGCAGATTCCTCTGGAGTTTGGCCCTCTTCGTCCTCAATGAAATCACCAAGTACGCTGTCCTCGTCCTCGCCGTCACGGCCAACACCAGCGTCGAGTGACGTGATGTCTTGCTTGATCTTGATAACGTATTCAACCTTCTCCGGTTCCATTTCCAGCTCTTTCGCCAGCTCGTCGATAGATGGTTCACGGTTGAGTTCCTGAGTCATACGACGCTGGGTGCGCAGCAATTTGTTGATGGTCTCAACCATGTGCACCGGAATACGAATTGTACGCGCCTGGTCGGCAATCGCGCGGGTAATCGCTTGGCGAATCCACCATGTGGCATAGGTGCTAAACTTAAATCCCTTGTCCGGGTCGAATTTCTCGACAGCACGTAGCAAACCAGTGTTACCCTCTTGGATTAGGTCCAAAAAGTCGAGTCCACGGCCGCTATAGCGCTTGGCAATTGATACAACCAAACGCATGTTGGCTTCAGCCATCTTGTCCTTGGCTTTTTTGTCACCGGCGACAACTTTTTGCGCCAATGCTAGCTCTTCCTCAGAGTTCAAAAGTGGGATTTTACCAATTTCACGCAGATACAAACGCACGCTGTCGTCGCTGATATCATCAAAATACTGATTATTATTCAGTGTTTCGTCATCAATTTCTTCTTCGTCGTCTAGATCTGTGAGCGCTGGCTCTTCGATTTCAGTAATATCCTTTGTTTGCACTTCGTCTGCGTCGGTGCTTCCTTCAATATCATCATCTTTTAGTAGTGAGTCATCGTCTGACATTATTTCTCTCCTCGTATCAGTATACTTAGCTGTCGCAGGTATTCCTTTGCAGCTTCGTCGTCACCCCGCTCGCGAGCGGCGGCTTCCTGGGTTAATAAATCTTCTTTTGTGTTCGTCTTTTGATAGTTTGCTTGTAATAATCTCAGAGCATCGGTGGCTGTAGTGACTCGATATTCACTGGTCCAGTCCACTCGTTCGATGTCCGGGTGTAATAACAACATTGTAACATATTTCTCTTGGGGTAGTAACCCCTTGGGAACCGATTCAATCACTTCGCCCTTGTGTGCCGACAGGTACTCGGCGACCGCTTGCCGTTCACTACCTCGAAAAACGGTCGGCGCGACGCCAGTAAACAAGTCTTGTACGCGCGGATCAATCAGCGCAACGGCTAGCAACGTATCCTGAATCCGATCAGGGTCTTGCTCGGCAGTTTTTTCGTTTACCGTCGGTGGTTTGATGGCCTTTTTGGGTGCATCATCGGGCCGTTCACTGCTGCTCAGCTTACGTTGCAAAGCCTCACGTGATGTATCAGTCATAGTCGCTATTTGGCCCAGATAGTGGTCCTGTTCGACGGCATCCCGTAGGTTACGGATAACATCCAATGCAGCCGTGGTGAATGCCCGTTTACCGGCAGCGGTTTCCAGGTTTTGGCGTTTTGCAAATTGCCCAATTACCCAATCAACGATTGGCTCAGACGTATCAATCGCCTTTTGCCACAGCGCGACGTCCTGCTGAATGAGTTCATCAGGGTCCTTGGCGCTGTCAGGCAGGCTAACGATAGTCAAATCGACACCGACAGCCTGTGCAATCGGTATCGCTCGCTCGGTTGCTGCCAGCCCAGCCTTGTCACCATCAAATGCCAGACGAATATTACTCGTCAGACGCGAAAGAGCCCGTAAGTGGCTCTCGGTGATGGCTGTACCAGCCGTTGCCACAACAGCATCAATGTCTACCTGATGGCTACTGACCACATCCAAGTTTCCTTCGACGATAACCGCATAATCGGCCTTACGAATTGCCTCCTTTGCTTGGCTCAGGCCAAACACATGACGACTTTTGTCATATAGCAATGTCTGTGGCGTGTTCAAATACTTCGGAGCGGATGGATCGTCAGAAAGAATCCGGCCAGTGAACCCAATGACCTGCCCTGTACCGTCCATTAATGGAACCATCATCCTGCCACGGTACAGGTCCCCTCCGAATCTATTGGTCAAACCCGCTTCATTTAGTTCCTTCGAACTAAAGCCTTTTTTGGCCAAAAAAGTAACCAGCGCATCACCCGAATCTGGGGCATATCCGATGCGAAAATCCTGAACAACTTTTTTATTCAATTTGCGCTTTTTAAAGATATACTCCTGTACATGAGTGTTGCTCAGAACGCTCTGCTGATAGTAGGTTGCAGCAAGGTCGTTTGCGGCTAGTAAACGCTTCTTTTTTTGTGCCAATTCCTGGGATCCGGTGCTTTGATAGAGTGACAAATCGACGCCCGCGCGACGCGCCAAATGTTCGAGTGCCTGGCGGAAGTCCATACCTTCAACTTCCATGATAAAACTAAATACATCGCCACCCTTCGCTGAGCTAAAATCATGCCAAATGTGTTTGTCGGGACTCACAAAAAAACTTGCGGTCTTTTCGCCCGAGAAGGGACTCAGACCTTTGAAGTTACGGCCCGCTCGCTTGAGCTGCACATACTCACCCACAACATCCTCGATGTTGAGCCGTGACCGTACTTCCTCCTTGGCATCCTGCATAAATTCATTATAGCTTTAGCCAGTCGCAATGGCCACCTCTGATGGGCTTTTCACCTTATCCCTATTATGGTTAAATGAATGGCGAATGGATCCAAACCAACAACCAGCCCCGCTTCCACAGCCCGAACAGCCGCAGCCAACTGTTGCTCCTCAGCCTGTCTACGCGCAGCCAGTTGTTCAATCCACCCAACCCACACCAGGCCCACTGACGACGCCCTCAACCTATGTGGCACCGGCACCTGGTTCATACGATCCTAACTATCTTGACTCAATTGCCCCACCTCCAGCACGAGCAAAGCTCTTTAGTGGTAGTTTTGCCAAAATCTTCTACGCCATGCTTGGCGTATTCGTCCTCGCGGTCAGCTTGATTGTCGCATTCAGTGGCAAGGACAAAACGGCCGATCTGCAGCAAACGACGGTTCGTATATCGAACTTCCAATTAATTGCAAAGACCGAGCAAAAAAACCTCAAAAGCAGCAAGTTGCTAGCAACAAACGGTAGTTTTCAGCTACTGCTGGTCAATGCACAGACAGACGGCGAGAAATTACTAGGACAAGCCGGGGTCAAAAAGACTCAATACGACAAAACAATGGTCAAAGCCGAAACAAAGATCAACACCGATCTGACAACGAAGTTTGAAAACGCTCGACTGAACGCTGACCTAGATTTGGTATATGCTAACTCAATGTCCGGCGAAACTGCACAGATCATTGGGCTCCTCAACATCATGGCCAAAAAGAGCGGGGCCAAAGCAATCCGTGACTATGCCGCTGCACTTGCCAAAAACCTGACGCCCATTCAGAAGACGTTCTCTGAATACACCGACGACGGCAACTAGACCTGTTCGCTAACCAGCAAATAACTGTGGCGCGCTAGGTCAATAATCTCTTCATCTGGCAGTTGACCGGTGCAGATAATCGTATTCCAGTGCTTTTTGTTCAGATGATAGCCAGGTAGGACGGTCTCGTATTTCTCGCGCAATAGTTCCGCCAGCTTTGGCTCACACTTCAGGCTGATACGTAGCGGCTTACTTCCCTCGCTCACAATCGCCACAATCTTACCCTCGGGTTTCACCCCGTATTTATAGACGGCAGAATCCTCGCCAAAAGGATAATCCAGCCATACTTTTGGTAGCTGGAGTATAAAATCGTCAAATGATTTGTGTGTCATTGTCATAGATGAACTTTTCCCAAATAATACTTAAGTTCCATGATACTGCCGCGAATATCGTCAATTGCGCGGTGCTGTTCCGGCTTTGCAAAGCGTTTGTTGTACTTGCCATCAAACACAACTTTCCAAGCGCTGACATCTAGCATACGGTAGTGTAGCAATTTGGCCAATCTACTCCATTCGTTATCAATGAACTTGCGATCCTGATGGATTGAGTTACCGGCCAGAATGATCCGCTCGTCCGCGTCGAAATGCTGTGCAACAAACTCCAGTAGTTCATTTTCGACGGTTCGACCACCTTTTGCCACGTCTGAATCATTCTGCGCGATCAACGCATCACGAACCTCAGGAAACTTGTTCCAGAAATCCGGTTCTGCCTTGATACGACTTTCGAATAGTTTCGGACCAACCTTTACGGCTGCTTCATACGTCGCGATTTCATTAAAGTCCCAATCGGTCACGATTGCCCCGACTTCCAGTATTCGGTCCTCAACAGGGTCAAGTCCGGTCATCTCTAGGTCCACCCAGAGTATTTTTGCTTTTTTTGTCATATAGCTAGTATAAACTATCTTCACACCATTCTCCTCCACCCCTGGTAATTAATTGACTTTTTATAGTTTTTATGCTAATATTATATGTATAAGTAATTGAACATAAACATGAGCACCCACCACGAGCAAGAACACCCCAGTGCCGAACACGACAGCCGCCATGAAGTCATATGGTCAGTGCTCGAAAGACATGAAAAACAATACGCTGATCTTTATACGGATCCGACACTACGCCGTTTAATCATAGAGTCAGCTCGTGACCGTAATATCGACTTGCCGGATGATTCGTTCCAGACGCAGCAATCCTTCCTCATTGCTGCCAGGATGACACTCGACGTCCGAAACGGTGGATCTGCCCGCCGTGACATCCGTCAGGCACAGCTGGGTCCCGATGCGCTTAGCGACCTTGCAACCATGCGTGAACAGCAAGAAATGGACAAAGACACAGAACCAAAACGTACTCATTACGATATCGCTATTGTGCCAGCCAACTACGGTGAAAATACCGAAGCACGCTATGAAAAACTTGAGAGCCACATGCATAATGCCGACCATCCAGTATCGATTGATACTATCGTCGTACCTGCCAGCTACCGCAAAGCCCATACAACCCCGGACCAATACGGCTACACCGAACCCGAGCGGGCTGGCGAAATTGCGTATTCCTTGGTCAAGGATCAAGACGGTAACTTAGTACAAGGTTCACCTGCCAAAACCGAGTTTGACTTCGCCGTCAACGTCATCGAGCATCATGACCGGATACCGGAGGGTGAAATGACACGCATGTTCAGTACTGACCGTCGTGTTCCCGAACCACATCACTTCCAGGCTCGCGGCGAAATAGCCTACAATGTCGGCGATGATGGTGTACTGCGCATGGCATTATCCTCGCCGATGGTCAGCGACAAACGCTACTACGAACGGCCAGGCCAGGTAGACGTCCGTCGTGCCCGACCAAACACCAATGACAATATGATCATGGTGATGGATATGCTGTGGGATGTCATCGACGAAAATACCAAAAAACCAACTGTTCTGCTTGTTACCGAATCAATTTATCGCTTCCAACAAGTTATCGCGGAATCAATGCTGGCTCGCAAAGGCATACGGGTCGAAAGCATCTACGTCAGTCCGAAAACCGCCGACCTCCCAGAATACAGCGACAGCGCCTATGGTCAAGAAATCCTGTCACTCCTCATTCAGTTAGACCAGTCAATCACAGAGCTGCAGCAAGAGTTGAACATTTCTACACGAGCTCAGGGACATACTGCCCTCGAAGCAGCGTCGCGGTAGTAATTTTCGCCATCTAAACCTGGGACTTCATCACTTCGTGCCCGCATATCCGTCATGACGAACTCACCATATAGTGGTTGTCCGGGATTTACCCGAACAAAACCTTGATGCATGCATCAAAACTTTGTTCGAGGGGCAGAGCATGATAAAACATGCTCTGCCCCATTGGAAACACCTCCTTGAGTTAGTCGCTCACTCGGACCAAGACTCCTGCGTTGCGACCGCCAAAACCCTTCTCACCCTTTGCGCGGTGCGAGAAGAACCGATTGTCGATCAACGAGTTGAAATCTTTGCCATCAGGACTGTAAGCCGACGACGTCTGAATGTGCTCGGGCTTGATGCCCGCCTCTTCCAGTTGCCCGATAGCAGCGTCAGTCATGCTGATGTACGACCGGTCGTTGACGGTGGTAGTGAAATCACCATCGAACGCTCCGATCCAGCTCTCCAGCCCCTCACCACCGAGCTCAAAGCCGTCGGTAGCGTTGGGATGGATGTGAACCAGCGCATTTGCCATGTCGAGTCCGCGCTCACGAGCCAGGGCCATTCCTTTACGAACAACCCGGAGCCTGAGTCCTTGCCAGCCGGCATGAATCTGCACGACCTGACCGCCCGGCCTTGGATCAACGATGTCGATCAGCGGGCAATCCGCTGGTGCCATCAGTACGCCGTTACCAGGCTCGGTTACGAACGAAATGTCGGCAACAATGCGGTTCAGTGAGTCGAGCTGCAGATCCGCCATCGTGCCACCGTTGACATCAACAAAGCCGATGCCAGCAGCAGGCTTGGGGCTAGCCACCACGAATGGTGGAATCCCTTGACCGATGTAGTCGTTCAGATCCGCACGGCGCTGATGCGTCCGCTGGATTTCGCGTTGAACCTCGCTGTCGAGCTCCTGATCCGGCACGCCGGTGAGCTTGAGTCCTTCACGCACAACGCCGTCTACGACGGACATGTTGTTGCCCAGGGGCTCTTCGAATGTCCGTTCACCAACTAGGGTAAAGACGGACCGAACTCGCTTGACGTCCGCAAAAATCGGCGGTGTCAGAACGGTTGCGCTATTG
>JAQGGV010000032.1 GCA_028289185.1 Candidatus Saccharimonadota bacterium | reverse complement strand
CATTCGTCTCTTGCGAATTTCGACAGGATTGATATTGCAGACCCCTGGAATGTAGTGAGCTTGTGTTGTTGCCATACTATACCTAGTATAGCAGGTTTAGTGACCAGAGGCGTCGTAAGTCATCTTGCGAGGGAACATGAAGCTCAGTAGGAAGGTGATGCCGACGAGTACCCAGGCGTAGACGAGGCCAGCGTGGTACGCGCTGACGAAGTTCTTGGCATTTGCATCCAGGACGGCATTTGCAATGGCGTCACCAAGAGGTTTCATAACAGGACTTTGTGGTTGATTCTCGACTTGCTTACAACTATCTGGTGTTTGCGAGAAATCTTTTTGATTATTGCGATCAACGTAACATGTCTTTGCCATACTGACGAGTTGGTCCTGGGCGCTGACCGGTAGTTCAAGTTTTGCTGCTGCAGTCTTGATGCCAGGTGAAACGCTGTCAAAACTAGTTGCCGCATATGATGAAAGCTGGCCAAAGAAGATAACACCGATAAAGGCGATACCGATTGCGCCACCAAGTTGTTGGATGGCGTTCATGGTGCCACTGGCTGAACCAGCGTGCTTTGTGTCAACGTCCTTGAGCGCGTTGCTGAAGATTGTCACCATGCTCATACCCATACCAAGTCCGACGAGTAAGAGGCCAATGGTTAGTTCGAGCGGTTGCGTGTCACGCCCGTGCATACTGACAGGTAGGTAGGTCAGCCATAAACCGAGTGCCATAATCAGTGCGCCCAGTGTCATGGTGTAGCGACCAATGCGTGGTAACAATACGCCAGCGATTCCAACCATTGCAGCGGTGATGCCAACTGCAACTGGAATGTTTGTCAGAGCAGCCTTTAGGACGTCGTAGCCCAAACCAATCTGTAGCATCAAGGTAAATGTAAAGAAGAAGCCGAGCATTAACATTTCGAAAATGATGTTGGCGGCCATAGCCTTCACGAACATTTTAACTTTTAACAGGGCCGGAATGATAAGCGGTGAACCGTCTAGTTTCTCCTTTTTAACCTGCCACCAGGCAAAGATTGCAAAGAATGGAACGGAAAGAGCCATCATGCCGAACAGCCATCCAGGCCAGTCAAGTTCACGCCCCTCGATAAGTGGGTAAATGAGCAGACCAAGTGCGACGATGATAAGTCCGGTACCGACAAGATCGAGTTTGAGTGGGTGTGGTGATTTGCCATTTGGCAGGAAGCGCACGCCGGCGAAGAACGCGATCAAACCAACAGGAATATTGATCAAAAAGATTGGGCGCCAGTCTAGGCCAAAAATATTCCATTCGATCAAGAAACCACCAAGGATTGGACCAAGCGATGCACTGAGTCCACCAAGGGCGCCAAACAGCCCCATGACACCCGCTCGTTCCTTGGGTGTGTACATAACCTGCATGAGTGACATGACCTGAGGTACCATCAGAGCGGCAGTTGCACCTTGTAAAAGGCGCGCTGCAACCAAGATTTCTGGGTTCCAAGCGAGGCCGCTCAGGAGCGAGGCGATAGTAAACCCGAAAACACCACTCAGGAATAACTTCTTGTAACCAAAGACATCACCCATGCGACCACCGGTAATCAGCAGGACTGCAAATGATAGGGCATAGCCTGCGGACAACCACTGGATATCAGAGTAGCTTGCGTGGAGGTTTGTCTGGATTGATGGAATGGCAACGTTAACGATGGTGTTATCGAGAAGGTCCATGACGAATGCCAGGGCGCCGACAACGAGTGCGATTGTTTTTTGTCTGCTGGTGAATTTGCTCGCGTGATGCTGAGCCGAATGAGCGGGATGCTCCGATGCCATAAATAATACTCCCTATAAGTTCTTCTTACTCATATGATACCACGAGGCTCATCTGCTGGATATTGCTCAGGCATAGGCTGAGTGCCCAAGACGTCGTATACTAAATACAATGGGTAAATCACTACATAAGCTGGGCTCATTTGCGTTCACGCACCCGATTTGGGTTATTACGGTGTGGATTGTCATACTTGGAGCTTTGGGTTATTTGGCATCCGTTAATATCCAGTCGACATCTTCGGCAATCAGTATACCTGGGACCGAGGGTCAAAAAGCGCTCGATGAAATGGCGAAATTATTCCCAAGTGCCGGCAAAGGTACGGGCCGCATTGTGTTTGCTGCGGAGGATGGCAAAACGATTGCTGATTATTCCGACGTCATCAAAGACAGTACAACGAAATTCTTGAAAATTGATGGCGTTTCTGGAGTCGTCGACCCGACAGTCAATACGGCAGCCGTATCGAGTGACAAGAAGATTGCCTATACTCAATTGCAGTTAAAAAACAGCGGTGGTCAAATTACAGAGTCGACAATCAACCAAGTGCAGCAAGTCGTGAACGATACGCGTAGTAGTGGTATGGAAGTTGAAATGGGTGGTGACATCATCCCGAAAAACCCAAGTGACATCCTGGGGCTAGGCGAGATAGGTGGGCTAGTGGTGGCGCTGATCGTGCTGGCTGCAACGCTCAGCTCTCTGATTGCCGCGGGAATGCCGCTTATTACGGCCTTGATCGGTGTTGCCATTAGTATGGCTGGACTGTTCTCGCTCAGTCGTCTGATTGATATTAGTTCAACGACGCCGGTATTGGCGGTAATGTTGGGGCTGGCTGTCGGCATCGATTATTCACTATTTATTATCAACAGATATCGTACATATGTGTTGGAGGGTTTTAGTTTGCATACGGCAGCCTCGCGGGCTATTGGTACGGCCGGCAACGCTGTCGTATTTGCGGCAGCGACGGTCATTATTGCCCTCTCGGCGTTGAGTGTTGTGCAGATTCCATTTATGACATCAATGGGGCTGGCCGCTGCTGGTGCTATAGCCGTTGCCGCCGCCGTTGCCCTGACTATAACGCCGGCGCTTTTGCGTCTATTGAAATCACGAATATTCTCGCACAAGCAACGAGCAGTGGCGCTCGCCGCACAAAAAAAGAAACACGCCCGCGAAGTTCATCATGCTAATCGCTCGACATTCTGGTACAAGTGGGGTGCCACGTTGACGAAACACCCAGTTGTCGTACTTGTACTAGGTGTCATTGTGATTGGCGTCATTTCGCTGCCTGCACTCGATCTGAAACTTGGGCTGCCGACTGACGAATATGCAGCGAAATCATCGACTGCACGCAAAGGCTACGATCTGCTTGCAAAAGGCTTTGGAGCCGGATTTAATGCACCATTGATTGTTGTCGTGCAGGGCTTGCCTGCGGTGAGTGATGCCGACAAGGCGGCCGTTCGTGACCCTGCCCAGGCGCAGTTGGATGCAAAGATTGCAACGGCTACGGCCCAGGCCCAGGCGGCGTTTACGCAGCAGGCTGCAGCAGCAAAAACTCCAGCCGATAAAGCAGCGCTGCAACAAGCGATTGCTGCGGCCACCATATCAGCTGCCCAGCAAAAGGCAGCAGCAGAAGCACAAATTGACCAGGCGGTGTCGCAGTACGCGAAACTTATCGAACTAAAAAAGGTTGCCGATAGGGTTTCGGCGAATGAGACTATCAAAGCATCACAACCAGCGCTTGCGACCAGCGATGGCACCGCGGGACTCATCGAAATCATTCCGAATTCCGGGCCATCGGATCAAGCGACTATTGATCTTATTAATAATCTTCGAGATTCTGCCAACCGACAGAAATTAACCGGCAGCAACTCAATCGAACTGGCAATCACAGGTTCGACCGCGTTGCAGACAGACGTAAACGCCAAGCTGGCAAGTGTGTTGCCGATTTATCTGGCGGTTGTCGTCGGTTTGTCATTTATTATTCTCGTTATCGCGTTTCGATCGATTTTGGTACCGGTTAAAGCAACGGTTGGTTTCTTGCTTTCTGTCATTGCAATGTTCGGATCGCTAGTTGCCGTATTCCAATGGGGTTGGTTTGGGGTTGCGGATGCGACCGGTCCAATTATTAGTTTCCTGCCAATCATCGCAATCGGCATTCTGTTTGGCCTGGCTATGGACTACGAGTTCTTTATGGTGACGAGCATGCACGAGGCGTACCGTGAAACAGATGATGCGCAGCGAGCAATCCACCGTGGATTTGCCCATGCTAGCAAAGTCGTTCTAGCGGCCGCAGTTATTATGGTTTCAATCTTTGCTGGGTTTATCAGCAATCACGATCCAACGATTCAGGCAATCGGCTTTGGGCTGTCATTCGGTATCTTTGTCGATGCATTTATAGTGCGCCTGACGCTTGTACCGGCCGCTATGGCGCTGCTTGACCGTGCTGCCTGGTGGTTACCAAAATGGCTAGACCGCATACTGCCACATGTGTCTATCGAGGGCGAAGAAGCGAAATAGTTATTCGGGGGTGACGTCGCGCTTGGCGAAGGCCAGAATACCCATCCCAGCTGTGATGACGCCAATGACGACGAGCCATGCAAATGTTGACCAGTCTGGTGCCTTTGTCGGAGCAAATGATACATAGTGCAGCAGTGATGTTTTGTCTATAAAATCACCAAGTGAAAAGAACGATTTGAGGATGTCGACAATAAACGCCCATACGATAACGGCGAACATGACGGGTGATGCAATTCGCGGCAAAACACCATAGAAAAATGTGCCGATCCCAACCAGGAGGAAGATTGTTCCGGTCAGTGAAATGGCATTTTGCAGCATGATACCAAGGTCGAGCGAAACACCCTGTGCGCTGGCAATTTGCCAAATCATGTCGCCCGACAGCAACGAAATAATCGCCACCATCAGCGTCAGGACACCGACGCGTCTGGCTAGCCACATGGTTCTGCGAATAGGCTGCACGAGTACATTGTCCAAATAACCTTTCGCCTCTTGGTTACGAATATTGCCCATAATGACAGCCACCATTACCAGCAGAATCAACGCTGTGAACAGTCCGCCAAAACCTAGAAATGCAACGACTAAATCATCGTACGAACCGCCGAGTTTACCCATGACTTTAACAAAGGCCGGGGAACTAGACAGCACATCGGCACCTACCTTTGCAATTGAGGCAAGCAGACCTGTGTAGGCAAGTGTGCCAAGTGTCCACCAGATAAATGATGGGATACTTTGACGAATGGTCAATCCAAGGTCTGAATTGAGCAAATAAAAACGTGATCTTGCATGATCTGACTGTGGCAGAATACTACCGCCCAGGTCACGTGTGCGAGCGAAATACAGCGCGAGTGGAATAGCAGTAACGGCGAATATAACGGTTGGCAAAATCCACACGCTATCTGCACCCAGGACGGGGTTGAGTAGGTCGGTCCAGCCAAATGGTGTGTAACGTTTCAGGTCGTTCCAGTCGGTGATGCTGTTGGCTGCACCACGCAGACAGAAGAGTACAAGCAGTGGCACGAGACCATATGCGAGTGCGCGTCCGCGAGTCAGCGCCAGTTGGCTGGTGAGCACTCCCAGACTGGCAAAAAATAGTCCAGGCAGAAACACACCGAGTGTTAAAAGGCCGGCGGAGCCGACCGAAAGATTAACCTTGGGATCAAGCCCAAGCAGAGCGATAAATGCCCAACCAAGCAAAAAGGCGATAACAAGTGAATAGCCATAACCAATCAACATCTGTACATTCACGGCCACCTTACTAACTTTTCCTACCAGGATGTTTTACATGCGTCCGTCTTCCTCCTTGGCGCGGAACAGAAGTGTTGTGATCAGAAGCCCCCACACGGAAACGATGAGCGTTGTCAGAGCAATTGATTTATATATAGAGTAACTGGCGGGGGTTGAAGCATCCTGGATTTCACCGGCTAGGAAGCCGACAGCAGGCGCGCTTTTGAGCGATACAATAAACAAATCTCGTGAGTGTTGGTCAGGATAGGCGGCTGCATAGGCGGCACCTTGGGCGCCCATCATGATACCGACGAGAAGGCCAAGGATAATTGCTCCTCGGAGTGTCCCCCGAAAGGCAAATCGTCGGATTGCTTTGGTTGGCGAAGTTTGAGCTGCCATTATTGCTTCTCGTTTTTGTTACCATCGTTGTCGTAGAGCGCAAGGAATAATTCTTCGAGCGACGGCTTGCGACTCAGCAGGCTAATTGGTTTTGCCTTGGCTATGACTTCCAGCAGCTCATCAACCGGACCATTAATATTACATCGCAGGAAATGGTCGTGTGTTTCGACGTTGGTGACGTGTTTGATGTCACTGACATGCGGCGGCTTGCCATGGAAGGTCGCCTCGACGGTCAGGGCAGAGAAGTGACGCAGCTCCTCGAGTGTTCCAAGCTCGACAAGTTTGCCCTCGCGCAGGACCGCCACGCGATCACAGAGTTCCTCCACCTCCTCTAATATATGTGACGAGAGAAAAACGGTCTGACCGCTCTTTTTGGCATCCAGGACTTCGTTGCGGAAGACCTTAGCCATAACAGGGTCAAGCCCACTGGTTGGTTCATCAAAGATAAGGAGGTCGGC
>JAQGGV010000009.1 GCA_028289185.1 Candidatus Saccharimonadota bacterium | reverse complement strand
CTACTAAACACAGGGCCAAGTGCCGCGCCTGTGATAATCGCACCGATGACCGCGCCTTTTTTGCTACCACCCTTCGCCAGTAGTCGCTGAGACCGAGCCTGCAAATTTAGCGCGATAATAATTCGGTCATACAGTATGGGAAACAGTGTAAATATACCAATCAGGATGATAATTCCGCCCGATATATAGGTATATGTCGATGGCGGTACGTTTGTTAACAGCGTGCCGATTTTGAGTAGCAGTGTAAATACGAGCAACGAGACCGCCAAACTCGCAGATATAATAAGCGGTCGTCGTTTGTCATGTACATTCCCGGTCATTGATCCGCCAACGATAACTGGTAGCAGCGCAAACACACATGGTGCAAACACCGTGATGACCCCTGCGAAAAATGCCGCGAATAGTTGTAACATGATTATCCTTTTCTATTATGGACGAGGCGTCCCTATAATGAAACGCCTCGTCTCTTAGTTTTAGCTTTTTGGTTGCAGGACAGTGTCGACAACGTGTGTCACACCGTTACTACTGATGACGTCGGCTGTTTCAACAGTTGACGAACCACCGTTAGCATCCTTGATAACAATCTTGCCATTTACAACAGACGGCGTCAGAACTTCACCCTCAACAGATGTCAGTGTCTGGCCTTTTTCTGCCATAACCTTGAGTGCTGCGCTGGTGTATGTACCAGGGACAACGTGATAGGTCAGAATCTTTTTCAATGTTGCAACGTTTTCGGGCTGCTGCAATGCAGTGACTGTTGCAGCTGGCAATTTGCCAAATGCAGCGTTGTCGGGTGCAAATACCGTGAATGGACCCTCGGACTTCAATGTGTCGACTAGGCCAGCGAGTTTAACTAGGCTGACAAGTGTCGTCACATTGTTTGCCTGTACGGCGTTGTCGACGATGTCTTTGTCGCGAACCATCAATGCGCCACCAACGACAACACCCTCTTTGGTTACTGTTTGTGTTGTTGGAGCCGTTGAGTCAGACGACTTGTTATTGTTCATCGCACCACTGGCGTAACCGCCAACAGCACCGATGACAAGAGCAACGACGATGCCGACGATTGCCCAAGTTTTACCGTTAGTACTTGTGTCCATGAGGACCTCCTATCTGATTATTGTAAATACAACCAGATTAGTTAATGTTATTAACAGCCTCGTCAATTACTTTACTTAATTAACTTAACTTGTTACTATGTTATTATAGTCGTAATGACTGTGTCAACAGCTAAATGAGAAACTTATATGAATCGTGATATTTCCCAGATAAGTACTTATGAATCCGGCGTTATGCAGGCGACTGCCAACCGGATCTTGGGTCGTATCAATGCAGATTTTTTGTCGAACTACGACCTTACGCCCAGCCAATGGTTTGTCATTGGCTATTGCTACGATGCTGGTAGCACCGGTATTGCACTCAGCGAATTAATGCGTCTGCTGGATACATCTATGCCACACATCACCAACACGGTGAATATGCTGGAATCAAAGGGCATTTTGCACAAATTGACCAACCCTGGCGACAATCGTGTCAAAATCGCCAAACTTCACCCCAAATACAAGAAAACAGCCGACGAAATCGAAAAAGGCCTCCGCGAGGAACTTCGTACGCAGCTGTACTCCGCTGGCAACATCACTCGTCAGGAACTGTCTGACTACATCACCGTTCTGCACAAACTGACCCAAGCAAACAAATAATATAATCATTATAAATTTGCAATGTCGTATCTGTTTTGGGGTAGCAAAATGGCCTCGAGCGTAAGCTCAAGGCCAGATCACCATCCGGATGAACGGATCAATCACAAATCGGGGATGCGCGTCGTATAGACCGGTGCATCCACCCCATGTTCGGGGCAGGCCAGCAGATTCGCACTACCCTGCACTTCCAGCGGGGACATGCAGTAAGCGCACCGCCGGTGGAACATCCGCCACGGCAGGATGTATCCCACGCCCAGCTTCTTGCCCATTTCCTCGGCGACGTAGCGGACGTTTTCGATCAAGCGGTCGGTCGGCGGTCTGCCAACCCCGTTGCCGTCGAACCCGACCTGGATGCCGCTCATGACACTGAAGCCTTCGTACACGTCTTCGGGGCAGAATCCCCGCGTGGGGTCATGCCGATCGGGCAGTATGTACAGCGTCCGCGCATCGTTGTTGTTGATCTCGCCGCCACGCAGCGCAGCCTGACACAGGATGAACCCATCCTGATTGTGGTACGTTTTCAGGTACAGCAGGTCCAGTGAGTGGTTGTGTGCCACGTTGTTGACCTTGGCCACGGCCAATGCCGCGGTCATGATCTCACAGCCCTGCTTGTCCTTGCCGCTGTCGAACCCGATGTCGTGCGTCGCCAATGGCTTGTCCATGTTTATGATTCCGTTCTGATTGTCAGATGGTGCAACCCCAGTGTTAGGGCCCACCATAACTTCAAGGTAGGTATATTATAGCATATTTCTTTGTTTTTATATACTTTTTATGTTATAATACTATCATTCGGATTGCCCAACTACCCTAGGACCCCACTATGCCGAACGTACACAGCAACAAGGATTACGGGCGACTCGCTCGCCAGTCACCACCGACCGCCACTCGCATCACCCTGATCGACGCCGACAACGGCATCGACTGCCGGCTACCGGTGCTCAGTGGCTACCCGGTTCCGCTCAACCCGTGCACATTGCACCGCGCCGCTGACGGCCTGGTCATCATGTGCCGACTCTGCGGCACCTACTGGACCAGCACTCACACCCAGTTGGGTGAACACCCGGACACAATCTGGGTCGAAACCCCGCCTACCCACGTGGTTCCAGGCAAATGGTGGTGGCAGCGGTCACAGACCGTTCAAGTGGTTGCCGATCAGACCTTCGACTACCGTACGTTCTACAACGCCGACTTGCCGTTCGACGTCGACCACACCCGCGATCCCAACTACTACCCTCCAGACTGATGGAGTGCACGCTCGATCCCCCGATCGCGAAAGCACCCTCCGGTTGGAGGGTGCTTTTCGTTTTGAGGATTTAACAATTATCGAGTAGGATCGACCCTCTTACTCTCCAACCTTTTCGTAGTAAGCCACCTGAGCTGCTGCATCAATAACCGTCTTAGTGTTCTCTACTGGAACGTTTTTAGATATCGGAGCGTTCCACTGCGCCACTCCACCGTGGTGTGAACATGCCCCTCTCCCTGTGGCACATGATGGAGAATAGGTACCATCACTACATAGCGTGCAGTAGCCTGTTATTTCTTCATGATAAGTAGTCACTGTTTCGGTATGTGACTTTTCTGCAATAGCAGGATGAAGGATGTAAGTCTTGTAACTAGCCCCCTCTATTGCACAATTCGTCGTAACAGTCGTTCCATCACAAGTTGGTATAACTTTTTCCGGAATCTTCTTAGTTAAATTAGCAGCGTTACTATTTTGATCAGTATCAAGTCTTGAAGACTGATTACCACCGCTTGCAGCGATACCACCAAGCAGAAGAAATCCTGCAGATATTAGACCAGTAATTACTCGCTTGTTCATATTGGCTAAATCATATAATTTAATATCAATTTAATCAATACTTAATTTGGGCACTTATATACCTAACGATACCAAATGGGCATAAGTAGTGTTAGTATTTGAATATTAACTTAAACAGGGAGCAGTATCATGAGTAAGAACCAACCAACATCAGGTGAGAATGCTTGGTACTACATCGTCAACATATTCACTCTTGGCTCATTATACTTTGCCAAAATCGTCATAAAGCGCGCCATACAAGAAGCTAACAAAGACGATAAATAACTAACCTCGACTCTCATACGAGACATGGCGGGTACAAATATGCTTGCAATATTTCGGGTATTGCCCATAATTGAACTTGTACAAGCATTGCGGTGTTTGTATCTCAATCTCTTCCGAAAAGAACATCATCCAGCCCTTCGGCTGGATTTTTGTATATGGCAACATCATACAAAGCAAAAAGGACGGCGTTCCAATAAAGAGTTGGCTTGCCGTCCTTGAGTACGAACGCTAGGTTATTTTGTCCTCAATCTCTTCCGAAAAGATTGTTGCGATGATCATGTACTCGACAGCTTGTTTCCGAGGCCTCGGAGCTGTCCTTGCTATTCATTAATGTAACTGAACATGACATGCTTTGCAACACCCTTTTAGAGTCTTACTCAACCTCTGTTATTTGCCTATTTATCAACCATTAGGCTGACCCCTGTAGGCTACCAAAAACTCTGTCTCGTGCATTTCAGTTGCTGTTCTTTTACGTCGGTACAAAATATCAAAAACTCTGCTTCGAACATTATCCATTGAGTATAGAAGAATTGATACCGCTTTGTATATAAGTGCCCTAATTTGGGCGACTATACCCTTACGACAAGTAAAGCAGATAGTGTCCACATGCTATAATTTCAGCATGAGTAAGACCAGTAGAACAAAAAGACACCCGTTAGGGTGTTTTTTTGTAACTCAAAAAGTATGAAATTTGCGAGTTATTAAGATTTTAACGCCTATGAATTTTCGATGCAAGCATAAGGAAATTACTTAAAATCAGGTAACTTACCCCGAAACGAAAGCACCCCACGTCATCACGACGAGGGGTGCTTTCGCACGCGGGCGTCGTGGGGACGTGGGGCTAGGGGTTTGGAGTCGTGACCTACCAACCCTCGGGAGTCAGCAGTGATTCGTCGTCGTAGACCGCGAGCTGTTCGATCTCGTCGTCGTAGAAGCCGCGGTCGACCCGATGATTCGCCGGATCGGTCCAGCGATTGCGGGTGCATTCGCTAGGCGGCAGACTCATCAAATCGGCATCGGCGCAACTGACCGCGAAGTAGCGGGCGTTGAAATCCTTGAGCTCGTAGGGGATGATCCCCATGTCGGCCAGCGAACGCATGAGTGTGCAGTTCTCTCCACTCTCGTGGAGCCACTCGCATAGAACGAATGGCATGATGGCATAAGCCCAGCTACTGGACCTGGCGATCGGTGGGCTGATCACCCGCATGGTTTCCGTTCGGCCGTCAGGACCCCAGGTAACAACGACGAAGGGCTCGCCCGACATGACGTCGTTCAAACGCAGCGCAAACGGGTGGTTGGGATTACGCGGTACGTGTACCAATTCCTTGGTGGTCACAGTACTCCAATCAATGTTCCCCGGGTGTTCCCCGGCGGCCCCAATCTGGGACAATAGATATATTATATCATAAACACTATGTATTGTATAGTATGTCTAGGCGTCCAAACTAAAATCGTAGAACTCACCCGCCTCTGGATTGCCGAATATAATCGGTGCATGCAGATACTTTTGAGGACCACGGCGACGGGCACGCATAGTGTCACGCACTTCATCGGTTCTCTCGTAGGCATTCCTTGTCCGTACCGTGACACCGTTTATTTGCACGACACCCCTCACCAGCCACGATGTTTCGCGTAGGAAATCCATTTCGGCCTTCTCTATCTCTATTCCATGCAGCCGTTCATTGTGTTTGTCAGGGTATCCGCTCATTTGCCATACTCTACCACCATAACGGGTAGCATTGAA
>JAQGGV010000004.1 GCA_028289185.1 Candidatus Saccharimonadota bacterium | reverse complement strand
TGACTGATCATCCTCTCAGACCAGTTAACGATCGTAGGCTTGGTGAGCCATTACCTCACCAACTACCTAATCGTACGCGGGCCACTCCCAAAGCGGATAAATCCTTTAATCCGAAGACCATATGCGGTATTAGCACACCTTTCGATGCGTTATCCCTCACTTTGGGGCATGTTCCCACGCGTTACTCAGCCGTCCGCCGCTCGTGTACCCCGAAGGGCCTTACCGCTCGACTTGCATGTATTAGGCGCGCCGCCAGCATTCATCCTGAGCCAGGATCAAACTCTCCATAAATTGATACATATAGCGTATCAAGCTCAAATAAACTGACGATGATATTGCACAACTAAATTGTCAATGTACATAATCATCTGTTCAACTCGCAAATTCTCTCTCGCATTTGTTGTGTATCGCGCTTGGCGTTTTTATGAACACCTGGCGATCAGACTGTTATCCATCATACCGCCTGAAACAGTTTGCGTCAAGGGGTAATTCTCACGAAATTTCTAGCGAAAGATAAAGAAAGTCAGAATACCAGTGGCGAGACCGATTAGCGCACCGACTGCGACCTCGAGTGGTTCGTGGCCTTTGGCTGCTCTTGGGAGCTTCACTTTGCTCTTTTGTTCCTTGATGAGTTGCTGAATAGCCGCGCCCTGTTCACCAGATGAACGACGAACCATAACAGCATCGTACATGACGATAGCAGCCAGGAGCGCCGCAACACCAAAGATGGCACTCTCAACGCCACTCTTAAGCCCGATAACGGTCAGCAAGGCTATAACAGTCGCACTGTGGCCACTGGGCATATTGCCCGAGCTGTAGAGTTGCCGATAATCGATGACACCTTGGTTCCTGACACTATCGATCAGGAACTTCGCACCTTGGGCGACGACCCATGCAGCTGCGATTGCAATCAGATAGGCCGACAGGTGCCTCATGGTTTATCCCTCAGCCTCAGTTTCAGTTTCGTCTTCTATCTCGTCGGCGACTTGTTCTGGCATCAGACCAAGCGAAGCAACCACGTCGCCCTCACCGAGGCGCATGATGCGCACTCCTTGGGTCGTACGGCCAAGTGTTGGAATATCCTTGAGGCCAACACGAATCGCTTGACCCTTACTCGATATCATCAGCACTTCGCTAGCATCTTCCTCGAGTGTACGAACGGCCACGATTGGACCGGTCTTCTCTGTGACAACAGCGGCTTTGATACCGATACCACCACGCTTGTGTGATGGGAAGTTGGCAACCTTGGTCGCCTTGCCGTAGCCATTCTGACTGACAACCAGTAGTGTGCGGCCGTCGTCAGAAACGATATCCATACCCACGACACTATCCTTTGGTCGCAGACGCACACCACGAACACCTCTGGCAGCACGTCCCATTGGGCGGGCATCCTTTTCGTTGAAGCGAATCGCCTGTCCAGCAGAAGTAGAGATGATTACATCATTCTCTCCGGTGGTCTTTTGGATCCATTTCAACTCATCACCTTCATCAAGCTTGATCGCAATCAGACCGTTGGTACGGATGTTTGCGTAGTCCTTGAGTGGTGTTTTTTTGATTGTACCCTTAGTCGTTGCCATAAACAGGTAGCCTTCGTCACTAGCATTCTTTTCGTGCTTAATGATGGAAGTAATCTTTTCCTCAGGCTGAAGTTGCAAGAGATTTACTGCTGCAACACCCTTGGCTTGCAAGCTCGCCGCTGGGACTTCGTATGCCTTCAAACGGAAGATACGACCCCTGTTAGTAAAGAACAGCAGGTAATCATGCGTGCTCGACGGGATGAGTTGATCAATGATGTCCTCTTCCTTGGTCGTCATACCACGCTTACCCTTACCACCTCTATGCTGGCGGCGATATTCACTGACCAGAGTACGCTTGATGTAATTTTCTGTTGTCAAAAGAATAACACTTTCCTCTTCCGGAATGAGCTCTTCATCGCTAAATTTACCGAGTTCATGGTTAATCAGCTGACTTCGGCGTTTATCACCGTATTTCTCTCTCATTTCTAGGAGCTCAGTCTTGATAATTTTCAAGATTTCTTCCTCATCAGCCAGGATAGCCTCGAGCTTGGCAATCAGTTCCAGCAGTTCCTTCAGCTCGTTCTCGATTGCTTCGCGCTCGAGTCCAGTCAAACGGCGAAGTTGCATTGCAAGGATGGCTTTCGCCTGGATTTCACTCAGTTTGAACTGTTTGATCAAGTTTCCTTCGGCTTCTTCGCTTGTCTTGCTGGCACGAATCGTCTTGATGACTTCGTCGATATTATCAAGAGCGATTTTGTAACCTTCGAGGATATGTGCGCGTTCTTTGGCTTTACGGAGTTCAAACTCTGTACGACGACGAACGACGATCTGACGGTGTTTTAGGAACTCAGTCAAAATCTCCATCAGCCCAAGTACACGGGGTTGGATACCGTCAATCAGCGCCAACATGTTGAAGTTAAAACTGGTTTGGAGTGCGGTCATCTTGAATAGTTGATTCAGGACCTTCTTTGGGTAGGCGTCTTTCTTGAGCTCAATAACGACACGAACCTTGCCACGAGCTGACTCGTCGCGGAGGTCACTAATCGTGTTGAGCTTCTTGTCCTTGACCAAATCAGCGATTTTCTCGATAAGTGTTGCTTTATTTACAGCATATGGCATCTCAGTAATGATGATCTGGCTACGACCCTTTTTGGTCTCTTCAATCTCGGTTACGGCACGAATCGTGACACTGCCACGACCGGTCTGATAGGCCTGACGCATTGGAGCGCCACCATAGACAATCGCACCTGTTGGAAAGTCAGGACCCTTTACATGCTTTAAGAGATCATCAATTGTTGCCTCTTTGTTGTCGATGAGTTCAATCGTGGCGTCAATAAGCTCGCTCATGTTGTGGGGCGGGATACTGGTCGCCATACCGACAGCGATACCAATCTGACCGTTGAGCAGCAGGTTCGGTAATTTGGCAGGCAAAACCACTGGTTCTTGCTCTGACCCATCGTAGTTATCACGGAAATCAACGGTGTCTTTATCGAGGTCATTTAGCAGTTCGTTACCAGCACGGTCCAGACGGGCCTCTGTATAACGGTTGGCGGCTGGTGGATCTCCGTCCATCGAACCAAAGTTACCCTGACCATTGACCAGTGGATAGCGCATAACCCAATCCTGGGCCAAACGTACCATAGAGTCATAAATAGCCGTGTCACCATGGGGGTGATATTTACCCATGACGTCACCGACGATACGCGCACTCTTACTAAACTTGCCACCTGGGCGTAAACCTTGCTCGCCCATCGTGTACAAAATACGACGGTGGACAGGTTTCAGGCCATCACGTACATCTGGTAGCGCACGTTCGATGATCACACTCATCGAATAGCGGAAGAAGCTGTCTTCCATAACATTTTCGACGGTTCGCTTCTCCAATGTCTTGGAGTGCGTCTGCGGAATTTCTACAATTTCGCCTTCAACTGGTGTATCTATTACATCATCTTCCATAATTAAACGTCCAATTCCTCAATGTTAGCGTCTTTGGCTCGTGACTGAATAAAGCTTTTGCGAAGTTGTACTTCGTCACCCATAAGCTTTGTAAAAATTGCATCAGCCTTCTCACCGTCATCAACTTTTACTTGTATCAAGACACGATTTTCCGGGTTCATCGTTGTTTCCCATAGCTGATCGGCATCCATTTCACCCAGACCCTTATAGCGCTGGATATCAGATAGTCCGGCTTGCTTGTTTGGGCTCTCGTTGGGGTCGATTTCTGTACCGCGAGCTTTTCGCTCTTCGATGAGTCGTGCGATGATTTCATCACGTTCTTCGTCGCTATAGGCATACCAACGCTTGCTTCCACCAGCTTTTAGGAGGAATAGCGGTGGTTTTGCCAGATAGACGTGGCCACCATCAATGACTTCACGCATATAACGAAACAGGAATGTCAGCAGTAGCGTCGAAATGTGACTACCATCGACATCGGCATCTGTCATGATGATCAGACGATGGTAACGGAGGCCATTAATATCGAATGTATCACCGATTCCAACACCAAGAGCCTTGATAAGACTGACGATTTCGTTGTTGTTCAGCATTCGGTCCAGGCGTGCACGTTCGACGTTCAATACCTTGCCACGAAGTGGCAAAATTGCCTGGGTGCGACTGTCTCGACCACTTTTGGCGGATCCACCGGCCGAGTCACCCTCAACAATGTAGATTTCTGACTCAGATGGGTCTTTGCTACTACAGTCAGCTAGTTTGCCAGGCAAGCTTAGTCCATCAAGTGCACCCTTTCGGATGATGTTGTCGCGGGCTGCGCGGGCAGCCTTACGTGCGCGAGCTGCAAGCAATGATTTACCGATAATTTTCTTGGCTACTGCTGGGTTTTCGTCCAAATAGTAGGCAAAATACTCGTTCATCACTTGTTCGACGTAGCGACGGACCTCTGGGTTACCCAGTTTGTTCTTGGTTTGGCCCTCGAACTGAGGATCTGGAAGTTTAACCAAGATAATCGCGGTTAGTCCTTCCCGGATGTCATCACCGGTCAGGTTCTCTTCTTTTTCCTTGAGCAGGCCTGATTTGCGCGCATATTCGTTAATAACACGTGTCATTGCCGAGCGGAAGCCAACCAAGTGCGTACCACCATCAGGGGTCAGGACGTTATTGGCGAATGGTTTTACCATTTCCACAAAGGTTTCGTTGTATTGGATAGCGACTTCAACCATCGAATCTTCAACTTGCTTCTCGACGTAGAAAACATCGTCTGCAACGACGTCTTTGCCGATGTTGAGGTGTTTTACGTAGCTTTGGATGCCACCTTCGAAGTAGAATGCAATCCGCTTTTTGGTTCGCTCGTCGCGAACTGCCACATAAACGCCCTTGGTCAGGTAGGCCTGGTGGCGCAGATAGTTCACAACCCAGTCGTAATCAAATTCAACTGTTTCCTTGAAAATAGTCGGATCTGGATAAAATGTAATCGTTGTTCCCTGAACTCGATCGGTCTTGCCAACCTTTTTCAGAGGGGCCAGAGATGCACCCTGTGCGAATTCAATACTATAGAGCTCACCCTTATTAACGACCTCTGCAACCAATTTGGTCGAAAGTGCGTTGACAACACTCGAGCCGACACCGTGTAGACCGGATGAAACTTTATAGCCACCGCCACCGAACTTACCACCGGCGTGCAGGACGGTCAGGACGGTTTCGACGGTGCTGAGACCTGTCTTTTCGTTCTTACCAATAGGAATACCACGTCCGTCATCAGATATAGTGATACCGCCATCGTCGAGAATCGTCACATCAACGCGCGTTGCATACCCCGCAATCGCTTCGTCGATAGAGTTATCGGCGATTTCCTTGATCAAATGATGCACACCATCGAAACCGGTACTACCGATATACATGCCCGGACGCTTGCGGACTGGTTCTAGACCTTCCAGAACTTGGATTTGCGACGCATCATAGCTATCAGCATTTTGATTTTTTGCCATTATCCCCTCGTCTTCAAGGCTTTTCAGCCATTTACATTTCCTCCATTATACCGCAAAGCTATTACTCACTCAAGCTATTGTGTTGAACACAATTCTTATGCTAATCTATTACCTAAGAGGTACAGAAAACAAACAAAAACAGATAAGATGTTCCGCAAACTTGTATCAAATTTGCCATATTCTCCTGCTCTCATAACCGAAGTGGGTTTTTATGCGAGGCGTTTGAAAAGCGAAGACGCGACCCGACGAGTTACCGTACTGTTTGTCGCACTAGCTATGGTCATGCAATGTTTGGCGCTGTTTTCACCACCAGAATCCGTCAATGCATCAAGTGAACAAGATATTATCAGGGGTGGCGTCAGTGATTTGAGCGATTTCCTCACTCGTTATGACCATAACGAGGATGACATAAAGGATATCTACACTACTGTTGGGGTTAGTCGCGCCGAAATAGCTGCCGCCCACACCGGCACAATCCGTGCCGTCGATAACACCTACGTCATGAGCCGCTACGGCCAGCTGAGCGCATCACAACACGAAATCAGCATGTCGTACCAGCGCAGCAGCGGTGGTACCGGTATTCGTTACTTCAGCCCCCTGGCGGAGATTAGCGGTCAATACCAGACATTTAAGGGTTGGGTTGGCCAATCGGCCTCACTCGGCTGGTTCGCTATCATCCAGTCAAACGGTAGTTTGGCCACACATGGCCTACCAACCTCTTTCAGCCCCGTTGGCGCCAATGCAAACACTGCAACCAGGATTGTCAGTGCCGAGAATCTGACGCAAAATTTGCCGGCAGAAAAGTCAAAGGTTGAAACCTCTGACAAAATTAGCTACACACTCCAGCTTTCTAATAACCACGTAACCACCGTTACAGATGACTTTAGCACGAGAATTGGCGATGTCCTCGAGTATGCAAACCTTGTTGATGCCGGTGGCGGGACCTTGGACGACACTTCGTCGACACTCAGCTGGCCAAACGTACAACTTGCGCCTGGCGAGTCACAACAGCGAACATTTGTGGTCCAGGTACTGCCTGAGCTGCCTTCAACAGGTGTTGGCCAAAGTAACCCAGAATCATTCGACTGTAAATTAACCGTTTCGTTCGGCAACGCGCTGAGTGTACCGGTTGATTGCCCTGCGATAAAGGGAGTCGAGGCGGCGTTTTACCAAATGCCAAACATTGGCATTGGTGGTAATCTCATATTTATGTCGACCCTTCTGGTCATTGTCGTATTCTTCGCCCTTCGGACTCGCCAGCTCAAAAAAGAGGTCCGTATCATACGTCACAACTTCAATACTGGTATAATCTAGGTAGAAATGAGGGTAGCATAAGTGGCGGAAAAAGAAACAGCTTCACGCAGTCGTAATGAACAAACTGCTGACGTCGAACAGTTCGGCGAGATTGCTCATGAACGCCACGAAGCCATCAAGAACTCCCTGGACCGTGAAGAGCGACGACATAAAGAAAAGCACTCTTAACGCGAAATCCTCGCTCGTTAAAAAGAACTCGCCAAAGATAATGACGAGCCGCACAATGAAAAGGCCTCGCCTGCCGAGCGTCGTAGTGGACCTATCAACAAGCGACAGCTCGAATCAAGCTTCAAGTCACAGATGAAGTTTGCTGATGCCGAGATGAAACCATCCGAGCGAGTCTTTAGTAAATTCCTACATAACAAGACTGTCGAGAAGACCAGTGACGTCATTGGTTCAACCGTTGCCAGACCTAACGCTATGCTCAGTGGTAGCATCGCTGCATTCCTGGGAATAACAATCCTCTACTTCGTTTCGAAGTATTACGGTTTTCAACTATCTGGATTTGAAACAATCGCTACATTTATCATGGGCTGGGTCGTCGGTGTACTATACGACTACTTCTCTGTCATGATCCGTGGTCACAGCAACAAGCAGCGCTAACGCAAACGAACACTGACCTCTTTAGGATCAGCACTGACAACTTTCACAGGCTCTGGCTCGGGTTTTGCTTGTACGGGCTCAATAACAACAGCTGGCTGAACCGGTTGAGGTTGAGCTGCAGCAGGCGGTGTAGTAGCAAAGGTTTGTGGAGGACCTGCGATAGCTTGCGAGGATGAGGCGACGTTGGTACCTATATGCGTTGGTGTCGGAGCGGCAAAGGACGGGGAAAGAGGCGCCGAAGTGGCGGAAACGCTTGGTTTCTGCGTCGCGAGCTTCTGCCTCTTGGATAGCCAGTCATCCAGGAATGATCCAGTCTTTGCTGCTGGCGGACCTGCAAACGGCCTCTGACCACTAGGTATACCTGGTTGCAACGCAGGTGGTGCAGGCTTTGGTGGATCCAGTCGCGTAAAGATCTCCTTTTCAACCTTAGCCCTATTAAAGCCGTACTTCGTCGCTGACAGCCGTTTCATAGCATCACCAAGCTGTGTATTGTTTTGGACCATCGGCGCCAGCAGCGACATGCTAAACGGTGCAGAGGGCACACCATTGATCATGACGGATGCAATCGATTGATAGTTCGGTAGTTTCGTCAGGTCTTCGGCGTCAAACACGGGGCTAAACTTCTTTACCATTAGCTCGGCATCCGTCACACCAATACGACCACTGATGACCGTACCAACGTTACCGATGATAGCCTCGCGAATCTTATCTGTTAACTGTGTCATAAACTGGTTACCCAGCACCAAGTTCAAGCGATACTTCCTGGCCTCTGACAAAATCGATTCAAAGCTCTCGGTCGCAAAGTTCTGAAACTCATCAACAAACAGACAGAAATCCTTGCGCTCTTCCTCTGGCATATCGGCGCGCGCCATCGCCGCTGCCTGGAACTTCATGACAAAGATCATACCGATGAGTTTCGAGTTCAACTCACCCATTTTACCCTTTGATAGGTTTACGAGCAGGATTTTTTTGTTGTCCATGATGTCACGCATATTAAAGCCGCTCTTGGTCTGACCCATGATATTGCGCATCATCGTATTGGATAGGAATGGTCCAAACTTACTCACAACCCAACTTGTCACCTCGCCTGATTCGTTCGACTTTTGTGATGCCGGATATTCCTTGGTCCAGAAGTCCAAGACATTGCGATCGGTGACATATTTCAATTTCGACTTCATAAAGGCATCGTCAACAAGCAGTTTCGGTATGTCGATGAACGTGCCGCCGTTTGGGTCAGCCATCAACAGCAGTGCACAGTTACGGAAGATGTGCTCCAATCGGGGCCCCACAATACCCGTGTGACCAGGGTCGTACAGGCTGTAGAGCATCGCAATCGATTCCTGAACCAGAAAGTCCTTTTGGTCCTCTGTCTCCCACTCGAACAGATTCAATCCGATAGGATTATCCAGGTCCCCTGGGTTGAAATAGATAACATCCTCAACGCGTTCCTTGGGTATGTTTGCCAGCAGCTTCTCTGCCGAGTCACCGTGTGGGTCAATAAAGGCAAAGCCCCGACCAGTATGCATATCCTGATAGGCCAGGTTTTCGAGGAAACCTGATTTACCGACACCCGTCTGACCAATAATATACGTGTGTCGGCGTCGATCGTTGTCACTCAGGCGAATTTCCTTCTTGATACCTCTGTATTCGTTGACACCAATCAGCAGGCCTTCATCCATCAGCTCCGTTGGACCATCAACTTGCTTGGACATCTGGCGCTTTACTTTGGAGGTCGGGATACTGTTCTGATCTGGCAAGTGGAAAATTGTCGCCATCTCGACGCTGTTGAGGATGTTGCCTTTAATTGTTTGCGGGAAGAATCTGAATATAAATGATGTCACTAACTCCTCAATGTCCCGAGAGGGACTAAACTTGAAACCGTTATACGTTGGTGAGTCAAACAGTGAAAAAGCTGCAACGATGTTCTTGAGCAGCGCTTGAGAGTGCTCGGTCGTATTAGATGACACAACGACCCGAATCAACACCTCGTAGGCCGGATAACGCGTCTTGTCCTCGATGGCCTTAATAGTCTCTTCCTCGATTGATGTCAGCTGCTTTTCCTGCTGATGAAGCTCATCCGGAGTCTCTGGCGGTTTCCATAGTGCACCGGCTAGGCCTCCGGCACCGGTCATCCTCAGGCTTTTTGATTTTAGCTTATCTTCCTTGATTTTCTTGGCCGCGTCTGTGGACGCTCGTACCCAGCCCTCACCTGCTGGCCGAACCAGGAACTGAATTGCAACGCCATCGTCTCGTGATGCAGCTGACAATGCGTTTAGGAGTGCCCTCGCAGCGTCACGCTTGGTTTCCTGGAAGGTAGCGATCGGATAGACAAATTTCTTCTTGAGCGTGAACTCACCACCAATAACACCGCTCATCTTGCCGGCTTCACTAAAGATATTGTGCTCGGTAACTTCCTCTAGCCTAGCGGAGGGATAGGCTGCGGCAATCGCCTGCTTGATAACTTCTATCAGTACCATTGGCACAACAGCGTAGTAATGAACCAATCCACCCTTCGCAACAATCTCGAACGAAAAGTGTCGCTGACCATATATGCGGTTCTTGAACCCCTTCGTCGCCGTACTGGCGATGATGTTGTACATAATCTGTGCCTCAGATAGGACTTCCTCGGTCAGGTCACGTTCGTCACGCTGACCTTTCTCGGTATCCTCACTCGCAGGTGGCAAGTGGATGAACATTGGCACCATCTTCAGGCCGCGCTCGTAGTTCTTGGCTTCTCTCAAAGTCTTCTTGTACTGCGTAAAGACAATAATTATCAAAGCAGACCCTATAAATATAGTCACAAATCCTGCTATGAGTACACCAGCCATACTTATATTCTAGCGCAAGCGCTTAGTTTGAGGTACCTAGTTCTTTGCCGTATCTTTTGCGCAAGTAGTCAATTTGGAGCTTCGTCACCTCTTTTTCGCGACGATAAGGGTCATTTTGGGTGGTAGCGATAATCTTTTTTGCCTTATCAACCCATTCTTTTTCAATCAAATCATCGTCACTCGCAAGCACAGGGCCAGCGGCTGCATCGTCTTGTACGGGCGCTACTGGTACCGGCACAGGGACATGCAATTGTGGAAGCGGTACCGGTAACGGAGGTGGTGCAGCAGGTTGCTGATCACCCGGGCCGATATTCTGCTCGCGCTCGTGTGACCGTTCACCAACGGCTTCGTGGTCTGGAAGCTCTAGACGTTGCTCGGGACCAACAGGCTGACTTTCAGGTCGTATCTGAGGTGACGGAAGTTCCGGATTCATATCTGTAATTATAGCATAAGCAGCTTGCTAAAAAACGGCTATGCAACTCTCCGCGATACATATAAACACCCGAGTACCAAAAGAGCGATAACGAGGCTTAACTCATAGATACCAACACCTCCAACGGCTTGCAGGCTAATGATAATAACCGGTCCCAGGGCGAGGACTGTCGAATAATAGTAAGACTTCCTCAGTGGGAACGTATACTGTTTGCGAGATAGATGGAGTTCCTTCATGAGCTTATTGATAACTTTGGCGAGTAACCAGACCAAAAACGTCAATAAACACAGGATTGTTATATAGGTGAGCAGAAATACCGCAAGGATTCCTAGGGCTCCTACGCTACCCGGGGTCGTTGTTGTCACAAGAATCAAAAGAAGTCCCGCAGAGACGAGACCTACAATTGAGAGTATACGAGCTAACATGTAACTATTTTATTCCTCATAATAACTTGGGCCACAGTGACAAGCCTTAATGGTCTGGTTGCGACAACCGCCGATAAAAGTATATAGGGCGCGTGCTCCAATGACCAGCTTGCCACTCGTGACTTTCTGACCGCTCCCTTGCGGGAGCATCTTCCATCTAATTTTTCCACAACAGGTCTAGCTTTCAACCTACTACACGTCTGTAATAGTGTTTTCGCTAGACCCATTGGTACTCTATTAGGCGCTTTAAGCCTTAGTGTCTGGCTAAGCTTTTCGATAGCGCCAACGGTGGAAGGTGCGTGTTAGGGGTCTAACAATTTTGGTGTTACAAGATGTAACTTTTTTGTTTTGCCGCTATCGATGAGCTTTGCCAAATGGCGTCCGAATTGTTAAATGTTTAGGCGTTTTTGTTTTTGTAGAAAGCCTACGTTGAATGTAGCATATGCTTTTTATTTGGTCAAGACTATTCGATGTAATTCTTACTTCTTGTTAACTAAACCTTACATTTCATATCTGTTATTTATTAGTTGTTGATTTTTATACAATGTTGTTAAAAACTCTAGTTAGAATCGTGACCAAGCTCAATTAATGTCTCGATAAGGTCTTTTTTGCTCAGATGCGACGTATCAATCTTGTTGTGCTGTGCAATCATATAACCCTGGATAATGTGCTTCAAACGTATAGCATCACTGCGCCACAAGTGCCCAATTTTGAAATGATCAATCGTGCTCATGACACGGCTTGCAATCGTGAGTGACCCAAAAAGTGGGCCGAGCGAAACTTGCACATTCAACACATCCTCGATTCGTATGCTGAGCGTGTCAGACGACCAAAAGAAGTCTCTGCGCGTAATCGTTACTTTTGTCCTATCAACCGTCACCGTGTCGGGAAACAGACTCATTGGAAAGACCGTATTGGCAGACATTAATAGCTGGTGTGACTGTGAAACGATCTTTTGGAGGTCTTTTTGCTTCTGAATCTTGGTCTTACCAGTCGGCGTATCTTGCGTTTGCTCCCTTTCGGGTTTGCTAACGGTCAGTTTGGGCAGTGCATTACCTAGAACCCTTTCCGAAGGGGATATACTGATTTCTTGGTTCATAAATGAACGTACATCGTGAACAATTGAGGACTTTGTCGCAACTGTACCCATCTTGCGGCTGAGTTGGATCAGAAAGTTATAGCTTTTTGGCAAACGAGGGGCCGTCGATTGGGAGGATTTTTGCACATCCTGGCCTTCTTCAATCTCCATAACATTTCCCTCGTTTTAGATTAATTCTATTATACCTTATCCACACGTCTTTATCATCTCCTGTGACCTACCTACCTGCTAACCCCTTAATTTTGATCCAAAAAATGCGTGGTATTTTTTACCTAAAGAAATGTAAAAAAGTTGTTGACACAAGCACTTTGAGAGCATATTATAGGGGTAGTCGCTGAATAAAAAAATTATGCAGTGGCCAAAAATAAACACTGTCAAAACACTCCACGTAAAGACAACCACTACTCGCAGGTGGTTGTCTTCTTTTATGAGGATAATTAATCTATTGCAACAAAAAATACCCATTTCAAATGAATGGGTATTTTTCTCATGTTATTTCAATTGGTGGAGCTGCGGGGAACTGCCCCCCGGTCCGATAGGTAACTGATTATTCGTCTACAAGCATAGTTTGTCTTGAATCTTTACGACACCAAAACCTCAAAAACAAACGTAAATGGTTTTGTTGTCACGTGGAAATTTTTCCTCGGAATATGCCACTGCGCATAAACAAAGTAAGTGACATGTATATAACACCCTATGCCGGTATGTCACCTGGTGACATAGAATGATCGAGCGTATTAGGCTGCGATTGGCGCAAATGCAAAGCTAGGAGCTGTAAGGCTCTTCACAAATGCAATTGCTGATTTAATTGGGTTTGCAATTAAAAGTATACGTACGTGTATGGTCGGCTTGCAAAATAATCTGTTAAGGTCCCGTCGTCGAAAGCTAAATCAGCCCCAACCTCTGTTGATTATAGCATATATGCTTGTATTAAATCTTTTGTTTTGCTTATAATAAGCTTCATCATGGTGTCAAAGGTACTAACAGTTACTCCTTTGGGGTTCGATGGAGCACTCATCGATGTTGAGTGTGACTCAAAAAAGGGTCTACCCGGCATTCAAATCGTTGGTATGGGGACGAAGTCTGTTGATGAGGCCAAGGAACGCGTCAGAAGCGCAATCACAAATTCTCTCCTTGAGTTCCCTACCAAAAAGATTACTATTAACCTCGCACCGGCCGACATCACCAAGGACGGCACCCATTTTGACCTGCCTATCGCTCTATCTATCCTGGTCGGTAGTGGCCAACTGAAGCAAAAGGAGGTTGATGGCGCTGTTTTTGCTGGTGAGTTGGCACTGGACGGATCCTTGAGACCCATAAAGGGCGCAATTAACGTCGCTCAGACAGCTAGAACAGCCGGTATCACCCAAGTATATGTACCCAGACAGAATACAAATCAAGCCTTACTGGTCGAGGGTATCGAAGTTATTGCAGTGGAGTCAATCAAGCAGTTATTCCTGCATCTAAAGGGTGAGGTACGAATTGAACCGTCTCAGCGGGTTGAGTCAACCACCCCCGATCGCGCCATCTCTTTTATTCTCGATAACGTTTATGGCCAGGAGCAAGCGAAAAGAGCCCTGACAGTGGCCGTCGCCGGACGACACAATATACTCCTAAGTGGTCCCCCTGGAGCCGGCAAGACCATGCTGGCACGTACGATGCTATCACTGATGCCCAATCTTACATCTGACGAGCAGATCGCCGTTACGAAGCTCCACAGCCTTGCAGGTGAAATTGGCGGTGAAATCATATCCGAGAGACCATTTCGCAGCCCTCACCACACCACCAGCCCCGTAGCTCTGATTGGGGGTGGTTCAAAAGCCGGACCCGGAGAGATAAGCCTTGCCCACCTTGGAGTATTATTCATGGACGAAATCCCAGAATACCCCCGTTCTGTACTCGAAACACTGCGCCAACCACTCGAGGATAAACGAATAGCAATTACGCGTGCAGCCGCAAGAACGGTATATCCGGCCGACTTCATGATGGTTGCAACTATGAACCCGTGCCCTTGCGGTTACCTGGGCGACTCATTGAAAGAATGTAGTTGTTCAATGGCCCAAATACTCAACTATCAGAAACGTCTATCTGGGCCCTTACTCGACCGCATCGATTTGAAAGTAAACGTTTCGAGGGTTTCAAATGATACGTTGCTGAAACAAAAGTCGTATGAAAATATACAACATATTAGTGCACTTGATGCCATCAGTAATGCCCTCAAAGCTCAATCTAATAGATACGGAAGTAGTTCTAAATACAACGCTTCATTGTCCAGTACGCAAGTTCAAAAACAAATAAATCTTACAACAGAAGCCAGACAGCTCCTTTCACTTGCCAGCGAAAAGCTCGGCCTAAGCGCCAGAAGCTATTTCAAAGTCATAAAAGTAGCACGAACTATAGCTGATTTGGAGCTGGCCCAAGACGTCGAAAAACGGCACCTCAGTGAGGCCTTGCAGTATCGGGGTTAATACCCCTTGAAAAGAGAGGCTATATCTGGTACTATGGACTTCGAGTAAAAGCTCATTACAACATTCACTGTACCAGCGGGAATTAGCATAAAGAGGAGAACAAGATCAGTACGACTATTCGCATCAACGAGGCAATCAGGGCAGATCAGCTTCGTGTGATCGGTGGGAGCGGAGAGCAACTTGGCATCATGACACGCCAAGAGGCCCTCAAACTTGCCGAAGAAGCAGGCGTTGACTTGGTCGAAATATCCCCCGCAGCTGACCCGCCTGTTGCAAAAATCATCGACTGGGGTAAATACCAATACCAGAAGATGAAGGAGCAGCAGAAGAATCGCAAAGCCAGCAAACAAAGTGAGCTCAAGCAAATGCGATTCGGCCTCAAGATTGGCTCTGGTGACCTCGAGATTAAACTGCGAAAGATTCGTAGTTTCCTCGCCGAGGGACATAAAGTCAGAATTCAAGTCTTTTACAGAGGTCGCGAGATGGCACACAAAGAGTTAGGCTACGATATGATTAATCGTATCATCGCCCTTCTCGAAGAGGATGCAGTAATGGAGCAACAGCCTCAGATGGCTGGCCGCAATCTGAGCGTAGTAGTAAGGAGTAAATAATGCCAAAAATGAAAACCCATAAGGGTACAGCAAAGAGAATCAAGATCACAAGCACGGGCAAATTGACCCGTCGCCGCGCTTTTGGTACTCACCTGCTGGCTAAGAAAAGTAAGAGCCGTAAGCGTTCAATCAATAGCACCGCTATTATTACCGGTGCGATTGCCAAAAACGTTAAACGAGCCCTAGGAGTCTAATCATGCGAGTAAAACGAGGCGTCCCAGCACGCGCAAAGCACAAAAAGATCTTAAAGCTAGCAAAAGGCATGCAACATAACCGTACTCGGTCATACCGTCTGGCAAAACAGGCAGTTATCCGTGCACTGGTATACGCATACCGCGATCGTCGTAACAAGAAACGTGACCTCCGTGGTCTGTGGATCACCCGTATCAACGCAGCGGCCCGCGAAAACGGTACTACTTACGCCAAGCTCATCTCTGGTCTCAAAACTTCAGGCATCGAACTGGATCGCAAGATCCTTGCAGAACTTGTTGTCAGCGAGCCTAAAGCTTTCAGCGCAATTGTCAAAAGCGCAAAGATCTAAGTTACCTCTCTGTAACCACCAAAAAAGCTCCCATACGGGAGCTTTTTTGGTGGCAGTCTGTCGATAAGCCGGGTTCTGTCGTGGACGACCATCTATCTAGTTCCGCAGTTACCCACGGAATCAAGCGGATATCGACCTACGGGCGGACCACCCTTTGTTGTAGATCTCCTTGCAGCTGACAGGGTTTACCTTCTTCGCCTGTCACCAGACGCCGCTGTGGGCTCTTACCCCACTCGTTTCACCTTTGCCCCGAAGGGTAGTTTCGTTTCTGTGGCACTTTCCCTAGGGTCACCCCCGGTTGCCGTTAACAACTGTCATGTCCTATGCTGCCCGGACTTTCCTCTTCGATTGCTCAAAGTGGTCGTCTAACAGACTGTCTCTATGATTATACACTACCCTCAAAGTGAGCATGAGCATCAAGTGCCTTGTTTACTTCGCCATCTGCAAGTTGATTCAACTCACGGGCTACATGACGAAATGTCACCTTATCGAAGTTTTTGATCAAATCTCGAATACGTTCGTTAATCGGCCATAGCTCACGGTTTTTGATCGTGTATATACCATTCATCTGATTGACCACCAACATGCTATCAAGTCGAAAATCGACACGCTTCAAGCCGAGCTCCTGTGCCTTTTCGAGGGCAAGGCGAACACCATGATATTCAGCCTGATTGTTCGTTGTAATACCTAGGTATTGCCCACCCTGAGCAAGTACCTGCTGAGTGTTATTCATGATGATATAGCCAGAAGCAGATGGACCTGGATTGCCCCTTGATCCTCCGTCTGCATAAATAATTGCATCAACATTCGTTGCAATTTTATCATCGTTAGACTTAGAAATTTCTGTCACCTTATCTGTTATTTGGTCTTGATGTATAATTCCCAACAATAATTGCGTCAAATCTGTCAACGAATTCTGTTGTATATCAGTCAACGACTGCCATATATAATGGTCATAGTTTCCACTCAACTTTGGTTCGTAATGACCATCAGCAAGCGTGACCGTATAGGTGATAACTGCGTACTGGATATTACGATCGTCACGATCAATATACGTGACAACGTCGAAGAGCGTTGCCCTCTCAATATGGAGTCCATTATCATCATGAAGGTAGCGCCTCAGCGCGTCTTCTGGCTGCTCACCATATGCCAGTTTGCCGCCAGGCAGTTCATAGAGTCCGAGTATACTTTCTCGCCCAGTCGAACGTCGAACAAGAAGCATCTTGTCGTTGTTTTTGATAATTGCTCTAACGGCGATTCTTTGATTCATAACTGATGCTATTTTATCACGAGTCGTACTCTGTTTATGCTTGCCGAAGATGCGTAGTAAAGATAGACTTTTCGTAGGCGAAATGCCGAGACTGCAGATAAATTCTGCATGCACCACGACAGTAAAGGATGTGGACGAGATGTCCCAGCTAGAACAAGTACAACCAGTTGACGCACTGATGAGCGCGATGGCAGAGGGCAAGAAGATTAGCCCACAGCTCGCACGCGAGAGTGGCTACGACGTTCACGTGCTCCAGCGATACATGAATCTTGCTGTGCCCAAGCTTGACTCACTAGAGGCCTACAAGCCTCTTGCGATATGGCTTCGCGAGACCAAAGACTCCCATGTCAGAAGTGAACAGGACCTGAAGTACTACAAAGAAGTCCTGAGACTGATGCAGGTGTATGTCAACATCAACCAGCCCG
>JAQGGV010000078.1 GCA_028289185.1 Candidatus Saccharimonadota bacterium | reverse complement strand
ACCATCAGACTAGACAGGATTTCACAGCGAATACCACCAGTACAATAGGTTACGATTTTCTTGTTTTTCAAATCATCGTATTTGCCGCTCTCGAGTTCGGGTATGAAATCGTGCGAGGTGTTTGTGTCTGGTACGACGGCATTACGGAATTTACCAATCGCCGCCTCGTGCGCGTTACGTCCGTCAAAGAACACCACGTCATCGCCATATTGCTCGACAAGTTCGTGAACTTGTTTTGGTTTCAAATGAGTACCGCCGCCAACTACACCATTCTCGTCAACACGCAGTTCATCAGCCGCCCGAAAGCTGACAATTTCTTCGCGGACTTTGACGGCCAGACGCGGGAAATCCTCGCGGCTGCCATCGCTCCACTTAAATACCGTGTCTTTGAAGCCGGCAAACTTTTTCGTTTCCTTTATATACGCCTTCACGTCGTCGATGTCACCACCAACCGTGCCGTTGATGCCGTGTGGTGAGATCAGAATGCGTCCGCGCAGGTTCAGACTCGTAGCCAGAGTTTTTTGCCACAACAAAATAGCAGCCGTATCTTTGATCGGCGTAAATTTGTAGTACAAAATAATCTTTTGCATTTGTCTATTTTACCACCTTTTTAGCTTTCTTCTCTGATACCTTCTCAACCACCTTCTCTTTAAGGTCTTTCCACTCGCCATAGACCAAATAGATGATTACAATGTCCAGAACCAGGAAGAACCACAGGCCGAGCGAACCTGGATCCAAAATAATCACATAGACTTGATAAATCATGAACAATACCAGGACAATAAGTGCGTATGGGTATGCCCAAACAATGCGCCGGAACAAGCAGTACACCAGCACCAGTTTGACGATACCGTGACCCAGCAGGAAAATAACCAGGAATAGTACCCCACTATGGGACAGGTCTTTGTCCAATCGTGCCACATACACTTCAACAAAATGATAAATCGTGCCGTGGTGTTGCTGTGCGTGAGTAACCACGCCTGTCAATATTCTATGTAGCACACCGGGTGACACAAGGAGTTCTATACCGGCAACAAGTTCAGCCAAACCATCAAGCCCCTTGATACCGACACCTATTCTGTAGGCAAGGTCGAACCACTTACTGTGTCTGATTTTTTCGAAATCCATATCCCCTATTATAGCGCTTGCATCACTAAAAGTTCCATGTCATACTAGAAAAACTATGATTGTGTCCGCACAATCCTCTACCCGCAAACGTTTGGACGGCCAAACCAATAGCGGTTTAATCAAATTTTATCTATAATTAGGTGAGTTCAATGCAAAGAAAAACCATACAACTATTTTGGCGTGCTGCCATGAAATACCGCTACCGAACGTATGCGGTACTTATTGGTTCCGTTCTGTCGGCCGTGAGCGCCGGTTTTATCGGACCGTTTATCATTTCCATACTCTTGCAGCAATTGCAGGCTGGATCACTTCACCTAGACCAAGCATGGCCACTTATCATTCTGTTCGCTACCACGCAGCTATATGGCGAAGTTATCGGCTGGCGGTTGAATCTGTACTTTAACTGGACAATGGAAACGGCAGCGATGCGTGACCTGTACCACCAAATCTTTACCGCGCTCAGCGAACAAAGCCTCACCTTCCATTCGAATCGTTTCGGTGGTGCGCTGGTGTCGCAAACAACCAAGTTTGTTGGGTCATTTGAGCGATTCATGGACACGCTTGTTTTCCAGTTCATCCCATCTGTCTCTGGTATAGCGGCAGCTATTATTATCATGTCATTCGTCTTTTGGCAGTACGCAGTCTTCCTGATTATTATTGTCACCTTGTTTATTAGCATTGTGGCCTTTGGTACCAAAATAATGACCATTCGTAACACCGAGGAATCCCAAGCGAATACGGCTGTCAACGCGACCGTTGCCGATGCCATCACTAACATTGCCAACATTAAAGCCCACGGGCACGAGACTATTGAGCTAAAACGACTGGCTGACAAAACAATGTTTTGGCGCGGTAAAAGCCTGAGTACTATGCGCGGATTCCTGTTTGTCAGCACCGGTTACTCAACGCTGATGGCCTTTCTGAATACCATGGCACTGGTCGCGGCAATTGTGGCGTCGTCGCAACATACAATTTCTATTGGCGTCGTCTACCTGGCCGTTACTTATACCTTTACCGTGTCCAGGCAGCTGTGGGAAATGAATAGCATCATGCGTAACTACAACCGTGTCATTAGTGATGCTCACGATATGACGGAAATATTGCTACTCGAACCCGAAGTCACCAACCACACGACTCACCAGTTGAAAGTTCACGATGGAGACATCGCGTTTCATAATGTAACATTTACGCACGACGGCAACAACGATGCGTTGTTCCATAACTTTAATCTCCAAATCAAAGCCGGTCAGCGTGTCGGTTTGGTTGGCCATTCAGGCTCTGGCAAAACGACACTGACTCGATTGCTACTGCGCTTTTCTGATGTCGAGGATGGGGAAATTACCATCGACAATCACAATATTGCCGAATTCACACAACAAAGCCTACGCAAGAACATTGCCTATGTCGCGCAAGAACCAATGCTTTTCCACCGCACACTGAGCGAGAACATCGCCTATGGCAAGCAGAGTGCGACGCAGGCCGAAATCGTCAAAGCTGCAAAACTCGCACATGCACTTGATTTCATCGAAGCGTTACCTCAAGGTTTCGACACTTTGGTTGGTGAACGCGGCGTCAAACTATCTGGCGGTCAGCGCCAACGTATTGCAATTGCCCGGGCTATTCTAAAGGACTCACCTATCCTTGTCCTGGACGAAGCAACGTCTGCACTCGACAGCGAAAGTGAACAACTCATCCAAGCCTCACTGGAACGACTGATGAAAGGCCGCACGTCGATTGTGATTGCTCACCGTTTATCTACTATTGCCAAGCTTGATCGCATCATCGTGCTCGAGGACGGCGAAGTTATTGAGGACGGCAGCCACCAGGAACTTCTCAAACTCAACGGAATCTACGCCCGACTGTGGGCACACCAATCAGGTGGATTCATCAAGGAATGAAAGTTTTTGCCAGAGCAGACAGCGAAACCCTAAAACGCACAATCGCGATTTTTCGTGAACAAGTGAAGCCTGAACGTAAAGATTTAATCTTTGCATCTATCGTCATCCCGTTAGAGCATTTTATGTTCACCGTGCTGCCGCCACTTTTGATTGGCTATTTTACGCAGTCGCTCATTACACACCCACACGACATACAAACACCACTGCTACTCGTTGGTGGGCTGTTCGTCTGTATGGTTGTGTCGGTCATCCTTAACATTGGTTTTACCCGGCTCTTCAATCACGAGGAACGTATGCAAACGCGACTCGTGAACTACGCCCTGAAGGGTTTACTGGCACATAGCTATAATTTTTTTGCCAATAGCAAAGTCGGCTCGCTAACCGGTGACATCAGTACATTTACAAAGTCGTATCAAACCATATTGGACGTCACCTTTTTGCAAGCGAGTACTATTGTCGTTAACTTCGTCACCAGTATTGTTATCATTGCGTTTATCGCGCCGCTCATGCTGCCACCAGTTATTTTGCTGACATTTCTGATTATCTATAGCGCGCTACAGTCATACGCCCAGCGTGGTCCATACCGTAATCAGCGCAAGGACATGGCCTCTCGACTGCTAGGCAGTATCGCCGACACAATTGGTAACCAAACGCTTGTTCGTATGTTCGGTCGTACAAATTACGAAATCGATATGATTGTCAAACAACGTAAGGACATGGAAGTTGTCGCGGGCAAGGAGATCATGTTGATCCAGTCTGGGCAGCAGTGGCGTCTGATCATTCTGTTTCTTTTCCAAATCGGTACATTACTGCTTGCGATATATATGATTAACCAGTCGCTACTATCAATTGCGGCCCTCGTGTTCATCGTCTCGTACATGGGGCGTGTAACTGGTGGTATGTTTGCAATCAATGGTGTTATCCGAGTGCTTGAACAGGCCTTTTTGGATGCGGCAAAAGTCACCGAAATTCTGAGTAAAACACCAGAGGTTCTGGATGCTCCCGGTGCTAAGGATTTGATCGTCACTAAAGCCCAGATTGATTTTACTGATGTATCATTTTCATACGAGGATGCCAAGGACCAGGTCGTATTCAAAAAAATGAAGCTGTCTATTCCAAAGGGTCAAAGTGTCGGCCTGGTTGGCAAAAGTGGCGGCGGCAAATCAACACTCACCCATTTACTACTGCGTTATATGGACATCAACAAGGGTGAGATTATGATTGATGGCCAGAACATTGCCGATGTCACGCAAGATAGTTTGCGCCGCGCAATCTCATACGTACCACAGGACCCATATCTGTTCCACCGAAGTCTGCGCGATAACATCGCCTATGGCAAACCCGATGCAACGGACGACGATATCATGCATGCGGCCATGAATTCGTACGCCTATGAATTCATCAAGGAACTACCGCACGGCATGGATACTATCGTTGGTGAGCGCGGCATCAAACTATCCGGTGGTCAGCGCCAACGTGTTGCCATTGCCCGGGCAATCCTAAAAGACGCTCCTATACTCGTACTCGACGAAGCGACCTCTGCGCTCGATAGCGAAAGCGAACTGTACATCAAACAAGCACTCGAAAAGTTAATGAAGGACCGTACGTCTATCGTCATCGCCCACCGCCTCTCAACCATTGCCAAACTCGACCGAATCCTTGTGCTCGATAATGGCAAAATAGTCGAGGACGGCACCCACAGCGAATTGCTAAAAAACAAAGGTGTCTACGCCCGACTATGGAAGCATCAGTCCGGTGGATTTATAGAAGAATAGATAGTGCTTAGGCTTGCGCTTAGGTCACCTATGTGGTATTTATAAGGCAGACTAATACCGTGTCCATACACGGCTAGTGGAAACACTGGAGTTGTACACCGAGTGAAGGGTGAGTCAAATGTATCTGGAAGCTGTCGATTTCGCAATCGCCGAACTTCTCGAGATCCTCGAGGAGTCCGATGGTTCAATCATCGTGCCAACCAGAGCAGGCCGCCGAGACGAGAGGAAAGCATCATTACGACGCAAGCACCAGAACCGCAAGGCCGGCAAGCGGTCGCTGAGCGACAAGCAACGCCAGGAGCGTGAGGAGCGAGCCCAGAAGACCGCAGTACGGCGCCACGAACGGCTGCATGAAGTCGTTTCGAAGATCGCTACCTCAGCGGAGCTGATCAACACCCTGGGTCGCGGCCAAGAGTTCGACGACAACAAGGAGTTGATCGACTACCTGGCAGCCAACAAGGTCGCGTGCAGTCTGCGCGTCGAAGGCTCCATGGCCACCAACCAGGAGATCAAGACGATTCGGACCGCACTGCGCTTCGGCGAGGAGTGTGGTTTCGTCTCCGTCGAGATGAGGCCGGGCAACAAGCGGATCCTCGTGTCCCTTGCCAGCAGTCCGGCTGCCATTCTGCGTTGCAGATGTAGCGAGGATGTTCGTCTCAGGGAATGCGCCTGACCCCCCACTCGTTCTGGGCCCGGGCCGCACAATTGACATCGTTGTCAGTTGCGCGGTTCCGGGCCCTTAAGCGTTTTTAGCTCACCGACTGTATAGCGTTTTCCGTGCTCGCCGACGAATTTCACCAA
>JAQGGV010000040.1 GCA_028289185.1 Candidatus Saccharimonadota bacterium | reverse complement strand
CCCTGTCGTACCCCCGTTAAATGGAAAAATCAGCCAAATGGTCGATAAACGCGACTGGTCGGACGGAAAAGCATAGCCGTATGCGTCGCAAAAGTGCGTTCCACAAAACAGGTGAGTGAAAAAACGCGACGTTAAAGCGAAAATAGGCATAAGGATAGTAACAGAGGCCGAATACACATTCATATTGTACATATAGTTCTTACGTCGCACAATATATCTTTTACGACATTAAGTATATATAACAAAGATGAGTCAGCATACGTCTACTCTGAGTGCTAATAGGGGGGTATTCCTGTATAAACTCCTGGTAGTGCTTTTGCTATGTCGTTAACGTGTGTATGCATGTCCTACATTTCATACACAGACCCCACGTACGTACATCGCTATACATAGTACGTATTTGCCAGTGAGATCATGCACGTATGACCTAGTTGTCATTATTCACAACAACCTTTTCACATGTGAAACATTTGACTTTTCTGAGAAAACCTTAAGACTCTATGTTTTCCACAGCCTGCTTAAGTTATTTCCACTAGCTTTTCCCACTCCTCTATTTCCCCTGCTCCCCTACTTTTTCATTTGCATATTTGCTTTTTTGATATTTTAATATGATAATATAGTTTTTTCATGATATGATACTATATTGAAATTAGAACAAAAATAGAACATTAGTGGAGGAGCGGAGAGGGTGAACACCGATGGTTTTTGCTCAGCCATTATAGATCCCGTGACGTATCTAGAGATTCCTAGCGCATGCCCAAGATTCTCTAGTACGTCACGATGGCTGCGCAAAAACTAGCGGTGCTCAAACCCGACCTACTGTCCTATTTATAATAGGCTTTACCAGAGACCCGAACATCAACATACGCAGGGTGCTGCCCCTTAGCGTCAAAGTAGGCCAGCGCATGCTGCATATCCTCTACTTGCTCCCCTACCGGGCGGTCCAACGAGAACTTAATCGGATAGCTATGTCCCATCACAATAATCTCTATCTGGTGTGTGGTATCAGCGGGGATAATAGCCTGGGTGATTGTTAGTCCATTTGCTTTGGATAGTACGATCGCTTGGCCAACAAAACGGAGGAAACGGCTGCTTGCTACAGTAGTACCGGCGGCCTGAGCGACAGTGCTCTGATCAATAATTTTGACTGCCGGCTGATCAAAATAATTCTTTTGGAAAGATACACCATTACCGTCAACGTAGTACTGATGCGCCCCGATTAACCAGCCGACAACCGGCCGTCGGAAAACAAGGTCAAACTGACTGGTCGCAAAACCGGCAGAGCCACCACTTCTGGCGTCCTCTACCTCTGGAGTCACTTGACCTAGGTAGCTGGTCAACCCATTCTCGTTTAGTAGTACGCGCAGACGCTCTAACGGATGAGTCATGAAGTACTCATTGATGGCATGTTGATAACGCGACTGGTCGATAGCAATGCCGCTGGTCGGCGACACCTGCACAACAGCGGTGAATTCATAAATGAGCCAAAAGAGGAGGCCGATCGCACCGACGACCAGAATAAATATCGTACCAAGCATACGGCGATGCGCCGTCAAGTGATGCACATGGGCGCGTGGTGAGCGTAAATCGCCCGTCAGTTCGCTGGCACTGCCAACTTGTGGTGACAGACTACCGACAAGAGTACGATTACGGCGAAATATTGCGTTGCCCGTACGCCCAGTTTCGCGTTTTTCGGCAATACGCTCAGCACTCACACGTCGCCGCTGTGGCTGTTCCTTACGTTTTTTGCCCAACCCCAGTTTCATATCCTAGCGCTTCTTTCGCGTGGCACTCATGATAGTCGCCGCCATATCGCGACTAGCGTTTGGTCGGGCCAGGCGGTGAAGGTTTTTGGCCAGTCTATCGGCTAGATTCTGATCTGTTACGAGGCGTTTAACAGCGTGAACGAGCGTCTGGTCCCCTTCCTCGGTAAAGTGGTCCTCGTCAATCGGATAGACCGCTTGCATGTCGACGTACAATTTGGCGTGTTTAACCTGCCAGACCAGGCGCTTGCTGGGGATAACAATGGTTGGTTTACTGAGGGCAGCAAGTTCCAGTAGGGCCGACGCCCCTGCCCTAGTGACGACGATGTCTGCCGCACCTAACAACTCAGCCATCCCCTGCGGTGGGATGAACGCTTCTATCCGAAAGTGCGCGTTATCTGGTGGCGTCAAACTGCGCAGTTCGTCGTACTGCTTGGTGCCGCTCAGCAGCATGACATTGGTGATTTTGACTAGTTCAATCAGATGCAGTGCGACGTTGTCGTTAATTTGTTTTGACCCCTGTCCCCCACCGACAAATACTGTCAGCGTTCGCTTGGGATCGAAGCCAAATTTGAGTTTGACTTCCTGGCGCTTCTTCTCTGGAAGCGGCACAAAATGCGAATCAATCGGAATGCCGACATAGGCGGACTTCTCGGGGGGATAGTTGTAGTGATCCAGTGAGACCCCGGTTGTAATCCGTTTTGCCATCGGTGCCAAAATACGATTTGCCAGTCCTGGATGTGCATCGCTGTCGTGGATAACAATCGGAATACGGAGCAGCCACGCCGCAATACCAACGGGTACACAGACGAAACCACCCTTCAAAAAGACGACATTTGGTCGCCAGAACAGCAATCGAAAGAAGCTCTGAATAGTGCCTAGGAACACCTTAAATCCATCGAGAATATTCGGAAATACAACCGAAGGGATAGTCAGATGTTGTAACCTGCTCAGATGATGGTAACGGCGAAATTTACCAGAAAGAACCGTCTGAAATTTAATCGACGGATCATAGTCGGAAACAATACGATGGGCCTCTAGTGCGAAGCCCTTATCTGTCCAAAATCGTACGTGTATATTCGGGTGGAGCGTTTTCAGCTCACGCAAAACGGCGACGACCGGCGTTACGTGACCGCCCGACCCCCCGCCGACGCTGAGAATCTTCATACTCATTGCTCCTTAGTTTACTACCAAAAACCGTGTAACGCGACAGCTGAAATGCTAGACCGAGCGCAGCGGCGATAAACACCATCGACGTGCCACCGAAACTGAGGAGCGGCAGCGTGATTCCTGTGAGCGGAAAGATGCCGATCATCGCGCCAACATTCAATATGACGTGCGAGCCCAGCCAGCCAAAGACGCCCGCCACAAGCACCTTTAAACGAATATCGACCAGATGGTCAGAAACACGCAGTAAGCGCAGGAGAAGCGCCGTGAACAGTGCCAGGATAGCAATCAACCCAACGAAGCCAAACGTCTCACCCATGATGGCAAAAACCGAGTCATTGATAGCTTCTGGCAAATAACCGGTCGCTTCGACACTATTGCCAATACCTACCCCGGTGAGTCCGCCGGTACCAATCGCCATTTTGGCGTGGTCAATCTGATAACCATTGGCGCTGTTGTCACTGGTGTTGTCACCCGAGAAAAATGTTGTAACACGATCGATACGGTGCGGCGCCATCAGGATAAGCCCGACGCCAACAACCAGCATAATTCCCGTGATTAGCAGACCAGTCCGCAGCCGTAGGCCTGCCACGACAATCATCGCCGCCAACATCGATACCAGCGTAATACCGGTGCCCATGTCCTTTTGGATAACAATAATAAACAAGAGTGAAGTAGCCGTCAGAACACCAAGTGGAATCAGCGTTTGCTTGATATCGTTAATCAACCCCTGCTGCGCCCGCGTACCCAGAAAGCCCGCGGTAAAGATAAGCAGACCGAACTTCAAAAACTCTGCTGGCTGGATACTACCAAGCGGCCCCAGACTAAACCAGCGGCAAGCACCGAGGCTACACTGTGCAATCGCGTCAACGTGTAGCAAATTACCAAATAATACCAGGAGTGCGCAGGCCCCGAGTCCCGCAACAACCAATTTGCCAGCGTGTTTCTGCAAAAAAGTGTACGGCAGTGATGCCGCAATCGCAAAGGTCACAAGCGCGAGGAACAAACTAATTGTTTGCTTGACGAAAAAGTACGTCGAACCGTAGTAATCGGTTCCATATACATTATTGAGCACGTTGGCACGCTGAGGACCAATAGCATACATGACGACCAGCCCCAGCAACATAAGTAAGCCCATAAATAGCAAAATTTGATAATCAGGCTTGTGCCGACGAACAACCTGCGTCCCCGTGGAACGCTTCGAAGCAAGTCGGCGTGGAGTCACTAGACGTTGCCCCCTGCAAGCGCCATTAGAATACCAGTAAAGGCTGCAGCGGTGCCAATCACCCAGAAACGCATCGTGACTTTGGTTTCAGGCCAACCGATTGCTTCAAGGTGGTGATGAACCGGTGCCGACAGAAAGATTTTTTTGTGACGGATTTTTTTGCTGAGGATCTGAATCACACTTGAACCAGCCTCGGCGACAAAGACAATACCAATAACCGGTAGGAGGAAGAATGTGTTTGTCAGCATGGCCACAACTCCGAGCGACGTACCGAGTGCAAAACTGCCAACATCACCCATGAAAAAGCGCGCCGGGAAGATATTGAACCACAGATATGCTAGCAGCGCACCGAGAATCGTAAAACAGAAGCCCGCCAGCAAAAAGTGTCCCTGCAACAGCGCAATGACACCAAATGCGCCGTATGCCGACGACAATAGGCCGCCCGCTAGGCCGTCCAGACCATCGCTGATATTGACGGCGTTACCCGTCGCGACCACTGCAAAGGCAAAGACTGGAACCATAAACCAACCGAGTGCCCAGTCACCCAGGAATGGCACGTGGATCGCGTCAAAGCCAAGTTTGTAGACAAAGAACCAGCCGAGTGCCAGTCCAAGCACGGTAATCATGAGGAACTTCATACTTGACCTAAGACCCGCAACTCCGCCGCCAAGTCCGCGGATATTGATGTAATCATCGAGCAGTCCAACTGCCCCACCACCGATAAGTGCCGCCAATGGCAACCATGTCTGTGCCCTATCCAGATTATAGACAATCGTCACGGCTGATACAGAAATCACCGCAATGATGCCAGCCATCGTCGGGATATTACGCTTAAATTTATCGGCATGCAGTTTGGTAAAAACCTGTAATATCTCCCCTGTTGTGCTAGTCGTACGCTGCTTTTTCCAGAACTGGTAGCGGTATGCCAAGTAGGTATAGACGGGGGTCAGTAGCATAGCCAGCAAAAAAGTTGCGCCGGCTAGCAGAAACGTTGTTGTCAGTTCGGTAGTAAGGGATGCAATTGTCAGGGTAGATGATACCATATTAGCCTTTCGGTTGAAGCTTTAAATAATCGATGAGCCAGTTCGAAACGTTCGTAAAAATCGGCAGCGCGTCGAGGTTACCCTGCAGATTGAGGCCAGGGCCGGATACCTGTACCATTATGACATATTTCGCACTGGTCACATCACCTCCGTAGCCCAAGTATGTTGCAACGGTTTGGTTATCCACATACTGACCGTTGACGAGGGTTTGCGAGGTGCCCGTTTTGCCGCCGATATCATAGCCAGCCTTGTCCTGTTTGGCATAAAATGCCTGGCGAGCTGTATGGATCATATCGTGGATGGTGGCGGATGTAGCGGCAGTGATGACACCTCTGCGTGGTGCCTTGAGAGGGGCTGGGTTCAGGTTGCCACTGTCGTCAACAGTACCGCCAACAACAGTTGGTTGATAGTAGGTCCCGCCATTTACCAATGCACTAAAGCCCGACGCCACTTGAATCATGGTAATGTCGAGACCCTGGCCGAATGCCATGTTGGAATAGCGAACTGCATTACCGTCCGCGCTCGTTGGCGGGATAATAATGCCCGGTGCCTCACCCGCAACTTCGATACCAGTGTTTTGAGCAAAGCCAAAATGATTGTGGAAATAGTCATACATGGTGTTGCGTGACTGATCATTAATATCAGTGCCATCACCCAACCGCTCCTCTACCGTTACAAAGCCGGTATTGAGTGAATAATTAAGCGCGTGCTGGAAGGTAATATTGCCCGTTTGTCCCTTGGTAGCGTTGGTAATTGTTCGGTCACCAATCTTGATACTGTCGGTGTTGTTATAGGTGGAATCAGGTGTTACAACGCCCTTGTCTAGACCAGTTGCCATCGTGAACGTCTTGATGTCCGAGCCTGGTTCATACGGCGTCGACACAATTGGATTATCAAATGCCGAGGCATCAGTGACTTTGTTGTACTGCGACGGATCGTACGTCGGCAGATTGGCCATTGCCAGCACCTTACCGGATTGTGGGTCCATCACGACGACACTACCGTTGGGAGCGTGTGAGTGCTGCAGACCTGCCGCCAATGCCTTTTCGGTATATGCCTGGATGTTACGGTCGATCGTGAGCGCGATATTGTCACCGTTTTGGGCGGGCTTGTTGATATTCTGGTTACCAATGGTCAGCGGCACACCACTGACATCCGTCACAGACTTCAGGAGGCCGTCGTGGCCGGTCATACGGTCGTTGAGAGACTGCTCGATACCGTATTGACCCTTGCCCTCGGTATTCACGAAGCCGAGTGTCTGGGAGGCCAGGCTTCCCTCTGGATAAACGCGCTGTGATTCCTCTTGAAAGCCAATCCCAGTCAGGTTTTGTTTCTTGATAAGTTCTGCTTGTTGACGTGTCAATTGTGTCCCCAGGATCTGATAGCGACTTTCCCGACGACTCAGTAAATCCTCGAGGTTAGGACGCAAATTGCCGCCAGCAACCTGACGGATGGTTGAGAGGACTTTCGATTCTTCGTTGACGGTCGACGGATCAGCAAACATCGTATAGACCGTTTGGTTGATAACAAGCGGCACCGGCGACGTCCCATCCATAGCATAAATCAGCCCGCGCTTGGCGGGAATCGTCAGTGGTTTGATCTGCTCGGCAGCAGCCTGGGCCACGTAATCGTTATGCTTGATTATTTGCAGATAAAACAGTCGCGTGGCAAAAATAACCATAGTCCCAAGTAGCAATGTACCTAGGAGTATCGTCCGTTTATCTCTTTTGAGCGACAATAGCTGCACTTGATAGGCCTAGTGGGCGTAATCCGTGGCCGCCGGTGCGGTCATGGCTTTCGCCACATTAGAGTTTTGGACAGTTTCGAGTGCGGTCAGACGAGCATTTTCAACCTCGAGGTCGCTCTTTTTGGTCGATAGATCAGCAATCTGGCTATCAATCTTTTGAGCCTCGTAGTCATAACTTGTCGCCCGCGTTGCTTGGGTCAGGTAAACCAGCCCCAGAACAGTAATCATCAGGGCTACTAGCGCCGTATGCGCCACTGGCCCCAATTTAACACTCGATACAAAAGCAACAGTATTCTGGTTTCGATTCCAGCTCGCCTGCCGTCTATGTGAGTAAAATTGTGTTGTTGTCTGATAAGACATGTGGTGGATTTTCTCGCTTAATGTTTGTTTTACGTAGTTAGCCTGCCGGCTCGCGCAATAGATCTAGAGGAAGGGCCCGCCCTTCCGACTCTCAACTGAAGTAAATTCGTCCGAGAGTCTCCAACCCTAAAGCCCGTACTGCGCACGGTTACCTTCGGTATAAGATACTGCATCGCTCGCGCAAACCGGCGAGTCTACTACCCGTGAATCACGAGTACTAGATCGCAGTGCTTGCGGTCAGCTTTCTACTATTTTGTACGAACGGTGACTTTGACGTCGACCGATTCGTTTCTGACGGGGATATGGATTGGCATGTGGTGATGCCTCCTTTTTGTTTTAAATTTTCACTGCGGCCCGTAGCTTGGCGCTGCGTGCACGCGGATTGTGAACATCATTGGTGGCTCCGTCGATCGGCTTTTTGGTCAGGATGCGGAGTTCAGCTTCGAAACCCGATTGGGCTTCCTCGGCGAAATAGCGCTTAACCAAACGGTCTTCAAGACTATGGAAACTAATCACGCCTACCCTGCCGCCTGGGTTTAGTAACTTTGGCAGTAGTGGCAAAACGTCGGCGACCTGTTTCAGTTCGTCATTGACCGCTATACGGAGTGCTTGAAAAGAACGCGTGGCCGGGTGGGTTTTGCCCCACTTTCCACGGATGGTTTGCTTGATCAGATCAGCGAGCTGATCGGTCGTCGTGAGTGGTCGAGCCTTGACTATGGCAAGTGCTATGCGTTTGCTCGCGCTAGGCGATTCCTCTCCGTACTCTCGAATTATTCGGGTCAGCTCGTCCAACTTTGCAGTATTAACTAGCTTTTCCGCCGTCAATTCCTGACGTCGGTCCATACGCATGTCCAGGGGACCCCCGCGCATAAATGAAAACCCTCGTTCGCTCTGATCGAGCTGTGGTGACGACACCCCCAGATCACATAGAACTATATCAAACCGTATACCTTCTTCTATGAGTTGCTTGCTAGCACTCACAAAATCGGTATGCAGCAGCCGAACGCCCTTTTTGCCCAGCTCAGCAAGCTGAGATAAGGCATAATCGTCGCGATCGACTAATGTAGCACTCTTTTCATCGCCCGTACGGTCTATTACTGCTTTCGCGTGGCCGCCATACCCAGCAGTCAGGTCGAGATAACTCTCGCCCTTTTGCGGGTTTAGCAGTTCCAATGTCGCTTCTAGCAAAACCGGTACGTGCAAATCATGTGGTGGATGATGTGCTTCAATACTCATCTACCCTATATTACTACAGGTTAGACCCAAGTCCGTACGACTCGGTTTCGAGATCACCTAACTGATAACAGCGCTTTTTGTTTTTGAGCGTGTTTGTTTTTGATTATAAGTTGTCGGTACCGATGGATTACAAAGTAATGCATAAATGGTACCAATTGAGAGACTTATGTGTTGTGAGGTGGAGTTTTTTGGGAGGTGTGTGTTGAGGAAGGTGCTTGGGATCTTTTTTCACTAAATTGTGGTTTCCAGATTTTTCCACGCACTGCTACCAGATAGTTGATCTCGAGAGTTGCAAATTGTCAAAGAACGGGCCTTAAAAAATCAGTCAGAAAGGTTGGGTCGCATAATACGCCAATAGCTACCAGCGCGAACAGCGACCAAGTCACGGTCTATTCCAGCAAAGTCCAGCAAATGTTGCTCGATCGAAACGCGACCCTGCTTCACATCAAGTGACGCAGCTGTCTTGCCTCGGCGGAAGCGCACGTTGACGTCTGCTACCCTTTCATCGAGGATATTACCTTTTAGCTCTGGCTCTACTTCGTTGTCCCAAGTGGTTTGTGGGTACAAATGTAGGTAGGAACCAAACCCGCGAGTGAGTACAACGCCAGACGCAAATTCATCCCGTAGCTCAACAGGCATCGTCAGACGACGTTTGTCATCGAGCTTTCGTTCAAAATAATCTACGCTGGACACCGTAGTTCCCTTCGGGTGGAGTGATTAATTTTTTAAGTGTGGTGTTTGTGTTGTTTATGCCACTGGATTTATCTTACTACCCACCATTACCCACTACAACCCCCAATTTTGACTTTTTCCCTAAAATGATGCGTGTTATCCACAAAACTGTGGATAACTCTTGCCTACCCCTAGGACAAACCTGATTCTGCTCCGATGGCGGGCTGTGAAATCAATTGCAATAATTTATTTCAGCCGAACACTTAAAAACTCTCCACTGGAGAGTTTTTAAAAAGAGAACCGCCCCGAGGGCCGAATCAGGCTTGTTATGTCCCTTAATTAGCGCCGTGGAATAAGAATGATGCGACTTCCGAGTTGAAAGCTGTCGTCACTTGAAGTGCAATCCAACCAGTCAAGACAAACAGATTAACGAATAAAGACACGATCAGCATCGACAACATAACATCGTGGTTTAGCGGACTATATTCGCCGTAGTGGGCGCGTAGTACTTTTTTTGCTGCCACTTTTTTGGTTGTTTTGTTGGTCTTTTTTACCATGACGATATAGTAGCATAATTGTTATGCTACTATAAATTACTATAGGGCTTGAATGACAGATTGCAGGTCATTATAACGCTGCACATTCGGAGGAACCGTACCCTGTTGCGATGGCAGTTCATTGGCCGGGTCAAGCACCCAGTAACCCTTCGATGGGCTGCCTGGAAAATTATCGAAACTGACAGCCTTGTCGTCAATCATCACGATATGGCTAGCCGAGCGACGCCCGAGCGCATCCGGCAAACGAAATGATCCATCATTGTTCTGCCAGGTACTGATGAGTTTGCCCTTCTCTTTTTGTTCCAAAATCATATGGCGAGCATGGTTAAAGCCGGCAGCCGTCAGTTTGAGATGCTGCCACAACGGGTTACCGTAGGTCAAAATGCCGTAGCGTTTGCCATTTGCCGCTAGCCATTCAAGCAATTCAGCAGCGCTGGGCATCAGATAATTAAGCGAGCGTGACTCGTGGATAAAACGCTTTTCCAACTGATCCCACTGCTCGCCGTTGCCCTCCGCAAACAAGCTATCACGCACATAGCCAGCCGTATCAAAGGAGTCGCCGCGCATCTTGACATCAGCATGTGCCGACTCTATTTGAGCCTTTGGCATGTCCATAAATTCCTGTGTCACTTCAATGAATACTTCAAGCATCTTGTCTGAATCGACAAGTGTTCTATCAAAATCAACAATATAAAATTCAGCGTCTTCCATGTTCTACCTGTTCGTACAGATTAATTATAGCATCTGCGACGGCCGTGGAATTATGGCGAATATACGAACGTGTGACTTCTAGAGCCTCCTTGGTTTCCGGCTGCATAGCTATTTCACCTAGGAAATTACCGCCAACCGCTTTGTAGTTTTTGCCATCGAGCACATCACTGTCGATTTGCACGACAACAGCGCCTTCGGCGTCACGGTATTTCTGGGCCAACGCTTCGCTCGGCTGCTGATGGTTGTACAAAACATAGTCCAGAATCGGCCCACCCGCAAAGCGTTCAATCTCGGCCGCATGATCACTAACCGTGAAACCATCAGTCTGACCTTTTTTGGTGACCAAGTTTGCAATGTATATAACGACCGCGTCTGTGCGCTGGAGAGCCTCGCCGATTCCATCAATAACCAGCAATGAGCCGAGTGATGTGTATAAATCCCCTGGTGCAATGACAATAATGTCCGAGTTCTCTATCGCGCGAATGGCATGGGGATTTGCATGTGCGTCCGGTGTCAAAGACAGGGTTGCTTGTCGTGGGTCATTACGAAAATGATCGGCATCGATGATGCGTTCGCCGTGTAGCGTCAGGCTGGCGTTTGGCCACGTCATTCGCAGTCGAACATCGTCGAGCGTTGCCGGGATAACTTTGCCACGAACATTCAGGATCTCGGATGCCGTTTCGACCGCCTCACTAAAGCTTCCCGTCACCTTTTCGAGTGCACTCAGCATGACGTTACCGAATGCGTGGCCCTCGAATGTTCCCTCTTCAAACCGATAATTAAACAAATCACGAAGTTTGGGTGAACGACTCAGTGCGACTAAACATTGGCGAACGTCGCCTGGTGGCAATACACCAAGCTCATCACGTAGCACACCGGTACTGCCGCCATCGTCGACCATATTGACGAGTGCCGTAATATCATCGGCGTGAAATTTGAGCGCACTGAGGATAGTAAAACTACCTGTACCACCACCGATAACGGTGATCTTCCGCTTTGAAGGTACGAACGGTTCATTCATTAAATACAAGTATAACACCGGTCTTGCTATAATATGCGCATGGTACATTTCATTCTAAGAACTGTCTGGCGCTTACTTATATTGCTGCTTGGTATCGCACTGCTTATTGTTATCGTTTATACCGTATGGCCCGACACGAGTAGCCGACCAGCTGTATTTGCCGCTTTTCTGTTAACCTACTGTCTGATGGCATACATTGTTGTTCCAAACTTAATGCGATTATTTCATGTTTTTTCGAAACCAAATCATATTCCACTTTATGTGACGACAGGAGATGGTTGGCCGTCAGATCCCGTCAATTTGGCAATCATTGCAAAAAACCGTCAGCAGCTAGTACGCGTCATGCAAGATGCCGGTTGGTACATAGCTGACCCTCTCACATTTCGCAGCGGGCTGCGTGAGTTCATTTCCATAGTGTTCAATAAACCCTATCCTGAAGCCCCCCTCAGCCACCTCTACCTCTTTGATCGACCACACGATATTGGATTTGAAATACCGACAAACAATTCAATGAGCGCACGCACCAGACACCATGTGCGATTTTGGCGACTCGAAGAACCACATCGCGACTCGCGCCATGCCGGACATTATGATTTCTGGAAAGGCAAACTCAAGGACGTCTTGGGCCTAAAGCGTGAAGTATGGATAGGCGCCGCTACTGAAGAAACCAAACCTATCGACATTCAGTGGCGAACTGGCAGATTAACCCACGGCGGCAGCCACGAAGCCGACAAAGAACGTGACTTTATTATTCGTACACTC
>JAQGGV010000026.1 GCA_028289185.1 Candidatus Saccharimonadota bacterium | reverse complement strand
GTTTAGTAGTTGCAGCCCTGTCTATGGGTACATCCTAGCGACTGTCCTTCCGCTTAATTTCGGTGTTGCGCTCACGTATATGATTGCCTATGTCGTAGGGTTGAGCGCGATGCTGCTGTTGGTCGGATTCCTGGGTCAGAAATTGGTCCGGAAAATTCGCTGGGCTGCCAATCCACGTGGCTGGTTCCAACGTGTGGTGGCGATTCTGTTCATTGCAACGGGTCTACTGATTGTGACTGGTTGGAACACGCAGTTCCAGGTCTGGATATCCGAGCATACGCCGTTTAACTTCGATGCGCTGTCATCAAGTTTGATTGTGCCAACGAGTAATAGTCCCGCCAAAACCACTGGTGGCGTGCTGAATGTAGCAAACCCCTATAATGCACCAAACTTTACCGGCATCAGTACCTGGATCAACAGCAAACCGCTGAATATTTCGGAGTTGAAGGGCAAAGTTGTGCTGATCGATTTCTGGACATATAGCTGTATTAACTGCATCCGCACGCAGCCGTACCTAAAGGATCTGTATGCCAAATACCATGATGCTGGGCTGGAGATTATTGGAGTTCATGCACCGGAATTTAGCTTTGAGAAAAACCCGGATAATGTTAAAAAAGCCGTCAAAGATGCTGGCCTGAACTATCCAATCGCCATGGACAATGACCTGCTGACCTGGGGCGCATACGGCAACCAATACTGGCCTGCGACCTACCTGATCGACAAGGATGGACAGATTCGGCGCACGCACAATGGCGAGGGTGAGTATAGCGAGGAAGAGCAAGCCGTCCGGACGCTGCTAGCCGAAAAGGGCGGCAAAGTACCGGGACAAGCGACGACGCAAGATGCGAGTGTCAACGACCAGCCAATCACGCCCGAAACGTACCTAGGCTATACCCGCGCGGGCAATTATATAGGGCAGGACAGTCTGACATTTGGAAATCACACATATAGGGCGAGCGACCTCAGCCAGGTGAATCAATGGACATTGAGTGGTACCTGGAGCGAATCCGAGGAGGGTATAACGGCGGTCAAGGACAGTGTGCTGACATACCGCGTGATGGCGCAGGATGTGTACCTGGTCACGGGCAATAACAAGGATGCAACGCTTGATGTGAAAATCAATGGCAAACCGGCATCTGATAGTGGATCGGCCGGCGACGATATCAAGAATTCGCAGTTGCATGTAGACATGGCGCAGTTGTACAATCTAGCGCACTTTAGCAGCTATAACAGCGATGCAACCATCGAAATACATGTACCAGCCGGCGTGCAACTGAACACCTTTACCTTCGGTTGATGATACTCGGGTTTAGTAGCCCCGGTCCTCGAAATTCTTTTCGTCTAGGCGAGTGACGAGCTCTAGTTGGTCATCGCCCACCTCGTCGTCACCAACGTTGTCGTCGGCAACCAGCCCATCGGAACCATCATCATCGAGTTCCTTGGCCAGTTCTGACCTAAACTCGCTATTGGGAATGCCGAACGTTTCGACTGCGGGGTTTTCGGCTTCTTCCTCCATGAATGGATCTGGTTTGTTGTCGTCATCTAGATCGTCCTGATAACTTTGCACTGTGTAATCGTCGTCTGCCATGCACCCTCCTTTGCTATAGGTCTAGCGTACCGCCGCCGTGCTGAACATTCTATGAGAAATATCACAGAGAAATCATAATGGTCATGTTTGCATTATCGGCGTAAATATAAAGATAATAGTCTATATGACTGATCCGAAACCGAAGTTTCCATTACCCGAAATACCGCTAGAGGCCAGATTGAGTTACATGGATGATACTCAGGATAATGGTTCATGGGCAAATGCCATGCTGATTTCCGAGGAACTGGGTATATATGACCGATGGGTATACCGTACCGTCAAAGAGATTGGTATAAAACCTGAAATAAAAAAAGGTAGCGATGGTCTGGAAATTGCCATGTATCCACCATGGACTGTGGGCGTGCTGCGCGACGAACTTGAGTGGAGACAGAAATTCTATGAATTACCCGACCAAATGTCTGTTACGATGATTGCCGAAAACCTCGGACGCTCATATGGCTGGACACAAAAGACACTGAACGAAATTGATGCAAGAATTATGCGCAGGCCGAGATCGCAGTTCGACGGTACGATGTACAGCAAGGGTGAGTTGCGAAAACTGCGCCACATCACCATGGAGGTGCCGCTCGACGAGGGTTGGTACAATATGCACCAACTGTATGAGCTGACTGGTGCCGACAAAGACTGGATAACCAACAGACTACGAGAGGCTGGTTGTGAGTCGATGTTACGTCGGTCGGCACTGACCGGAAGGGTTCTGGACCATTACCCTCGCGAGGCGCTAGACATCATACTTGCAAGTATGGTTGAGCGCGCGAGCGCAGGTGGAGACTGGATGACAGCATGGGGTATAGCAAAGTCGCTAGGTAGAAACGAAAAATGGGTCTATGCGAGGACGCCGGCATACGAGGAAGCTAGTGAAATTCGGCAGGATGATAATGGCGTCAGCCGCATTCACTATCCGCCGTCGGTGGTGCAGCTACTCCGCGAAGAGTCCGAGGGAAACAAGCAATATCCTGATCGTGAAGATTATTTGAACGTGCATGAAGTTGCAAGGCTGGCGGGTCACGGAACAGAGTGGGCGGAGGAGAGGCTGGCGATACTTGGCATAGAGCCCGAACTGCGAAAAGACAAAAAAAGTCGAGTCCAAAAAAGCTATCCGCCATCAACTGTTGACCTACTAAAAGAATACGAAAAAGCCAATCCGAAAAAACCGATAGAAATTACGGACGATGACATAGATGAGGCACGGACAATTGCAGCTATTCTGCGTTCCCGTGTAGCTGCCAAAGCGGCTGTCAAAAAAGAAATGATTGCTCGGCGCATAAAGCTGCAGGATCCTGAACGACAGCGAAATCAGGCGGAACTTCATCAACTTCGTAAAGAGCTAAAAGTTGCTGATCAGAGGGTTGATAGGATGTTGGGTAAACGGGGCCTAGCTGGTACTGTCGAACCTCCAAAACAATAAACGACGTTATAATGAGTACAGTAATGAAGCAACCGATTCACATTCTGTATTTATCAGGGCTTGGTGATAATTATGATCGCTTTCGTTTGCGTGCACTGAAGCTGTGGCGATTCCGTGGCGTGACAGTGGAACTGGTGCCGATGGTGTGGCATAGCGGAACGTTTGAGCAAAAGCTGGCCAGGATTGACCAGGCAGTCGACCGTGCACATGGCAAACGTGTGGTGCTAATTGGCGAAAGTGGCGGTGGTACGATGGCGATTCATATGATGGCGCGCCGCGATGATCTATACAAAGTCATGACGCTGTGTGGCAAAAACACCCACCCAGAGGGCGTATCGTCCATATATACTCGCAATAATCCGCCGTTCAAAGTCTCGCTCGATCACCTAAATGATTCTTTGGGCCAGCTAACGACCAAGCAAAAGAAGCAATTTGTGTCGATTCACCCGCTGTATGACCCAGTTGTGCCGGTTCGCGAGACATTGCTGGCTGGTTGCAAACAAGTTCGTTTGCCCGCAATTGGTCACTTGGTTGTGATTGGGTTGGCGCTGACGATACTGTCGCCGATTTTGGTGCGCGCGGCCCGGTCACACAATGCTTAAACCTACTGCTTTTAATTGCCGGATAACAGGAGTACGATAGGTAAAATAATGAGTGTTGAACGAACCAACGATGCATATGATGTGACCGATGATTCGGCCGAGCGTTACGGCAATGGCGTAGGGCGGTCGCTGGGGATTGCAGGTGTCGACCGATCGGTTGATATTCACTTGGACTTAGCACAGGCGGTGGGTGAACTGGCCGATACGCGTGCCAAAACTGCCCCACCAATGGAGCGTGATGAGCAAATGCGTCAACTGCGTGCCCAGATTGTTGAACTTGCTGCGAGCGATAACAACGAGAACCAAGTCAAGGCACTTGATAGGCTGTTGGATCGACATGCAATTAAGTTGAATAATGTCGATGTCGCGCTGGGTAGACCTATTTTGCGGGAATGGCTGGATCACGAACTAACGAATCTCAAACATTTTGAAGCCCTTGGTTTTGGTGTGAAAAATGCAATCATTGAACTTGCGGATTTTGATTTACCACGTGCTGCCAGGCCGCATACGATGAGTAGTCTGCTGGCTAGTCGAGATCCCCATGATAGGGACACGACTGAATGGCTAGTGCTGGATAGTTACCGAGTTATCGCGGCGAAGATACAGGCTGAGGAAGTCAAGGCTGCTCAGGCTCCGCGACGATCATTTAGTCCGGCCAGCATGCCACATCACATCAACAGGCAGTCTGTGGTCGAAGCGCCAGCCGAACCGCAGCCAGAGGAAAATGAAGCGCCAGACCAACCGGAAATTGAAGTTCCACCGGCGAAGTTTCAGGAGCGCGAAATTGAATTTATAACCACCGTTTTTGGCCAGGAAGTTTTGGACCATGTGACCACAGAGGATCGGCAAATGATTGCAGCGGCTACCAACGAATTGTATTGGTACAAAAACCATCTGAAAAAACAGCACTTCGTAGATCACGGCAAACGTATGGAGTACTTTTTTAGTGATATGGATTATGCCCAGATCAGCAAATTGCGATTTGCCGAAAGGGGCGCTAGGCCAAACATTCATAACGAAATCGATCTATACGAGCAGAAAAAGAAAAAGTTAAAAGCGAGATACAGCCCAGAACAAGCACGCATGGTTCTGAGTGCCCTACTCATCGGTGCGCCGATTGACTGGCAGCAAATTGCACCAGACGCCGAGGGCGGCAAGCCCGGTCCCAAAACGCAAACGTATTTTGAGACTGATAACGGTGAAAAAATCGCCAGGATTGAACCAACTGCCCAGGAATTGAGGGATGTTGAAAATCGCAAGAAACTCGACCTGGATAAATACGACGTTTTTGAATTTGCTCTTCGTCCGCCAGAGGGTTGGCAGAAAAGTAATGGCTTTAATGATTTCAATGATGAATTACTGACGGCAATTATCGAGCGCGCGGTAGGCAGGACACGTTTAACCGAAGTCAACGCAAACGTTATAAAGAAGCAGCTTGGACTACCGGTGACAGCGCCCGCCGACCCAAATACTCCTCTTGTCCCAGGTGCGGCACTCGAGTATTTGTTTAGTGAGTTTAAACGGAATCCGGGTCAGCTAATCCCTAAAAAGGATGGTGACCGAATTAGTCATATGACGGCAACGCTACGGATGTTTTGTGAGGGGCGAATAGCGTTGGATCGAATTATCGAAATATACAACAAAAACCCAGAAGCGGGATTATTACTGAAGGGTGCGATTGCAGAAGTCCTGATGACAAGTATGCGTGCGTCCGAAGTTAATCAATAGCCAGCGTCGGGGATTGGATGACAAGGCCGCTGCTGTCCTGAGTGGTGACGGATGCTTGATGGCCCAACCGGACACTGACACGCTTACTCGTTTCATGCCATTTAGCATTGATGATTTTATCAATTCCCTCATACCTGCCCCAGGGCTGGTGCTTTACTTGCAATACCTCTAATTCGTCGACGTGCATAGTGTTGTCGTGTAATCCTGCTGCCACCAGTAGATAATCGTCAGGATTTTCGTGTGCCCCGTTCCTGGAGTTAGCGACATATAATGTATTGTCAGCCGACCGCACATGTCCGACGGCAAAGGGAAAGTTACCCGGGCGATCGTCCAAGTGTTTGGTTTCGGTGTCATGGGCTGCTACGCAATAGGTCAGGTAAAAGCTGGTCAGAGCCAGTTTTTGCTCGTAACCCAGTGACGTAAAATATTCGGCAAAGGTTGGGATATGGATAAATTCGTTGCCACTAACATCACTCATAGTTGTGCTATTGGTATACGCTCACATATAACAAAAAACAAGCCTCATGGGCTTGCAGATGAGGTGGTGCCTCCCCTGTGCAGTTTGCTGCACAGGGGAGACGGAACCCATCACGACAGGAGCGTTCGGAACTTTCCGGGGTAGTCGGGGTTGCTGCGCGCGAACGTATCGCCATGACCGACGTCGGTGACGATGGGCACACCCTCGACGCACTGCTGGCAGTGCTCCGGTAGGTGAGCCTCGAAGTTGACGTTGACCAATGACCTCAGTAGTGGAACGCCGAGTTGCATGCTGGTCATCCCCGCACGGTTGCAGACGCAGCTAATGCCAACGACCTCGCCGTCGTGCTGTCGAATCTGACTGGCAACCTTCATGACCGTGCCACCGGTGGTCAGTAGGTCCTCAACGATCAGAACCTGTCTGCCCGCCAGAACGTCGCCGAATCCTGCCCGCGAGAACGCGAAGTCATCGCCGTCCTTGTCGGCCCAGAGCGCATAGCGCGCCCCGGATAGGTAGCCCGACAGCACCGCCAATGGGATGCCTCCGGTTGCCGCTCCGACAACGGTGTCGAAGCCGCGCAGGAATGGTTCGATCAGGCCTGCGCAGACCTGGTCCATGACCTCGACGTTCGGGAAGAGCATGTCCATGTTGATGTAGGCCGGGCCGTGCTTCTTTGACTTATACACGTAGTGATTGCCGTGACTGCCGTCGTCGACAGCTCCGGCATTCACCAGTGCTTCCATGACATCCATTCTGTTCTCCTTCTAGACGAACTGTTGGATCTCGGCCGCGATTGCGTCGAGGTTTTCGGCGGGGGTGCCTTTGCCCTGGGTAATCGGTCGCCCAACCACCAGGTAGTTCGCACCATTCTTGATGGCACTTTCGGGTGTGGAGACACGGGCTTGGTCACCGACGGCTTCGCCAACGGGTCGTACGCCCGGAGTCACCAGCTGCAGCTCGGTGAAGTCGAAGTACTTGCGTACAACTTCTGCCTCGCGAGGTGAACAGACCAGGTGGGTGATGCCCAGTGCTACGAGCCGTTCGGCATAGAACAACACCTGTTCGGTGCTGGTTCGGCCGTTGAACTCGCTTTCGACGGCGAATTCTGACTTGGACGTCAGGACCGAGACGGCGCACGAATGCACGTCAGCCTCGGCGCATACGTCAGCGAACCGTCGTAGCCCGTCCAGCTCCCGGTGTCCGGCGCCGGTTTCCAGCGTCGACAGCGACCCCGCCATGCAGTTGAGCATCCAGGGTCTGGCCTTGTCGACGTGGATTTTCGCCACCAGTTCCAGCTTGGTCGGGATCTCGGTGATCTTGGCGTCGTCGAAGACGTAGACACCGCGTTCGCGTAGGATGTCGAAGACGTCCCAGCCATTGCGGTCGACAAATGCGCGGTCGATCTTGATGAGGCGCAGCTTTGGTATCTGGTCGACCCAGTCCGTAAGTGTCGCCACGTCGTCGACGTCCGCGCTCCAGATGATCCGTTCGTACGGATCTGCGGAAATTGCCACGGGGTTCTCTCTTTCTCGTGATGGGTTTTTAAGGGTCGAGGTTCGACCTTAACTGTCCATTTTACCTCTGTTGCTATCTGATTGAAAACATGAGGACTATGCGGGTGTATAATATAAATACATCCCCGCGACACACACTGGCCTCACAGCAAAGCGTCCCTCCGGTGGAATTATTCATTTATCGTCTTCGGTCCAACTGCTAGAAACGGGCAAACGGAACGGGCGAACAATTCAATAATCGTTTCTCAAACTAACTTTGAGGATTTTTGTATGAATGATGAACTCTTTATGAATGAACGGGTAGACGTAGTGGCGAAGTTTAGTAGCGGGTTAAATCCGCTGGAACCGGTGAAGTTTCGGCGGGCAAGTGGACGGGAAATAACAGTGAAGGAAATCGGCCTGCGCCACCCGACGATGCAGGGCAAACGAATGGTGCATGTGTTTGATGTGACCGACGGTGCCGCTGATTATCGGTTGGAATTGGATAGCGAGCGGCTGGTGTGGCATTTGACGCGGGAGGGTGATCGGTGGGTATGAATGATAAGTACAATACGGCGACGCCACTGGTGATGCATATTGATTTGAATAGTTGTTTTGCGACGGTCGAGCAGCAGGCGCGAGTACGGTTACGTGGTAAGCCGGTGGTGGTGGTGAATCGACGAACCGATATGACGATGATTGTAACGGCCAGTTACGAGGCCAAGGCTATGGGCGTGAAGCTGGGTATGCGACTACGCGATGCCAAGTTGCTATGCCCAGAACTTGTTGGTGTGGAATCGGACCCGGCCAAATACAAGTACGTTTACCATAAATTACTGGACATTATGAACGATTACTCGGCACATGTGACCATGAAAAGCATCGACGAGGGTGTGATTGATTTTGGTGAAGCACCCGTGGCGATTGTCGAACGCGGGTTAGAAAATATCGGTAGGGAAATCAAGCAAAGATTGCGCGATGAAATCGGTATTGCTATGCGTTGCAACGTCGGCATTGCGACCAATCGATTTTTGGCGAAAATGGCCGCTAGCCTGCACAAGCCTGACGGGTTGGATATCATTACCGACGAGAATCTGCGTGAAGTTTATAGCACACTGAAACTGCAAGATTTGACGGGTATCGCTGGGCGCAATGAACATCGGTTGAATGCGATTGGGATCATGACGCCGCTGCAATTTCTGGACGCCAGCCCACAGGTGTTGCACGACATGGTGTTCCAAAGCATCAACGGTGACTACTGGCACCAGCGGTTGCGGGGCTGGGAAGTTGATGATGTCGAAACGACTGTCAAACGGGTTGGGCGGCAGTATGTGCTGGATAGTTTCACTCTATCATTCGACGAAATCCTGCAACGGCTGCACCATTTGTGTGAATCGGTCGGCTGGCGTATGCGCAAGCAGGGACTGAGCGCACGGGGGATTTACGTCGGTACCCGGACATTTAATATGGAGGGTGACAAACGCCGGAATTATTGGCATGCCAGTTATGTGTCGATGAGCCCGTTTTTTAGCGACGGTACGATTTATAGTTTGGCCCGGCATTTGTTTGTAAACGCGCCACCGAACATTCGCGATATCAACATCCATGTCTATTTGCTACAGGAAACCGAGGAGACACAGGTGAGTCTGTTTGCCGACCAGATTGCCCGTGAGCGGTCGGTTGTGGATGCGATTGACGAGCTAAATGACAGATACGGCGAGCACACGATTCACTCAGCCGACACAACCAAAACCAGCCCGTTCGTAAAGACAAAGATTCCTTTTGGGAGTACACGATACCTGTAGCTGTATACTTATATGTATGGGCAAGAAACCTATTTCGATAATGGCAATGATTGGTTTGACCGCTGGCGGTTTTGTACCGATGCTGTTTGGTGACACGTCACTACTGGACGGATGGGGGATTCTTGGTGGACTTATTGGCGGCTTCCTGGGCATATGGCTGGGTGTTTTCATATCTAAAAGGTACGGATGATGGGCCGATTCATCGTGGCGGTGAGCGGCGGAGTTGACTCGGTCGTTCTGCTGGACAAGTTATCGCAGGAACATGCAAAGGATGCGCTGATCGTTGCACATTTTGATCATGGAATTCGACCGGATTCTGCCGCCGATGCTGAGTTTGTGAGAGGCCTGGCCGAAAAGTACGGCCTGGCATTCGAAACCAAGCGCGAAGAACTCGGGCCAGACGCCAGTGAGGAACTAGCACGGAATCGTCGCTACGAATTCCTGCGTACTGTTGCCAAAAAGTATGAGGCTGTCATTGTAACTGCCCATCATGCCGACGATGTGATTGAAACGATTGCCATCAATCTGATTCGCGGAACTGGCTGGCGAGGTTTGGCGGTATTGGGTAGTCCGGATATTGATCGGCCACTTTTAGCCATGACCAAGGGCGAAATTATCGAGTATGCACGGCAAAATACGTTGGAATGGCACGAAGACTCGACAAACCAAAACACAAAATATCTGCGAAATGACGTACGGCAGAAACTGGTCGGTCTGGACGCGGATACCAAGGAACTACTTCGACTGTATCGACAGCGGCAGGTCGCCTTGAAACAAATGATTGATGCCGAGACTGCCACATATATGCAGACGGACCAACATAGTCGCTATCTGTTAACGCATGTTCCGGACGCTGTTGCGTGCGAATTACTACGGGCGATTCTGATCAAGGAAACCGGTCAAGGTTTAACGCGCCCACAGTTAGAGCGAATGCTGTTGGCGGTCAAGACGTACCCATCCGGAAAAGTTTACGATGTGGATAGTTCGCACATTCTGCAATTTACGTGCACAAACTTTGTTGTCGCGACTAGAGCTGAAGTGGTATCATAATAGGAGTGGGAAAACGTCTAAAACCGAATACCGAAAGGAAATGATACTGATATTATGGCAGCAAAAAACACACCTCCACGGAGCAAAATGTCCAATTGGGCACGACTAGGCCTGTTCTGGGCAATTATTGTTCTGGCGGTTATCACGCTGTTCGCAATTGTCGCACCGCATGACCAGCTCAAGGATGTGCCGGTTTCACAGGTGATTGATAGCGCGAACAAAGGCGAAATTAGCAAGATCGAAGGAAATGGTGATGATCTCAAAATTACCCTGAAGGGCAAAGATCAGGCGACCGAGCACTCGTATATAACGGGCGGTATCAGTACGCTGTACAAGAACACTCTGCTGAACAAAGATGCGCAGGCAGTACTTGATGACACAGCTCCTTCACAGACAGGTAATACGCTTTGGAATCTAGCGATTATCATTGTGCCAGTTATTCTGATTGCCGGATTCTTTATGTTTATGATGCGTCAAGCGCAGGGTCAGAACAACCAAGCGCTCGGATTTGGTAAGTCAAAGGCCAAACTATACGGCGTCGACAAAGAAAAAGTTGTCTTTGATGACATTGCCGGTAATGACAACGCCAAGCAAGACCTCGAGGAAGTTGTTGATTTCCTGAAGCACCCAAAGAAGTATCTGGAAGTAGGCGCCAAAATTCCAAAGGGCGTACTGCTAGTAGGTAGTCCTGGTACCGGTAAGACAATGCTTGCTCGCGCTGTTGCGGGTGAGGCGAGTGTGCCATTCTTTAGTATCTCTGGTTCTGAATTCGTCGAAATGTTTGTTGGTGTCGGTGCTAGCCGTGTCCGCGACCTGTTCGCGAAGGCCAAAAAGAATTCACCAGCGATTATCTTTATCGACGAAATCGATGCTGTTGGTCGCCGCCGCGGTAGCGGTATGGGTGGTGGTCACGACGAACGCGAACAAACCCTCAATCAAATCTTGGTTGAAATGGACGGATTCGAAACGGGTACAAACGTAATTGTCCTCGCGGCAACTAACCGTGCCGATGTCCTTGACCCAGCATTGTTGCGACCAGGCCGATTCGACCGTCGTACCAATATCATGCTGCCAGAGCGCAAGGACCGCGAAGCAATTCTGAAGGTTCACTTCAAGAACAAGCCAACCGACCCGACTGCAGACCTAGACAAACTAGCTGCCAAAACTGCTGGCTCATCCGGTGCGGACCTTGCCAACATCGCCAACGAAGCAGCCATCATTGCTGCTCGCGACAACCGCAAAAAGATCAGCAACGATGATATTACCAATGCATTCGAGAAAGTCGCCATTGGCCCTGAACGCAAGACCAAGGTCATGACTGATCGCGAAAAGGAACTGACTGCGTACCACGAAGCTGGTCACGCCATCGTTGGCCACGTTCTACCTGACAGCGATCCTGTGCACAAAGTCACCATCATCCCACGCGGTGGTACTGGTGGTGTAACATGGTTCCTACCACCGGAGGACAAGAGCTACACGAACGTTTACGAATTCAAAGACATCCTGGCGCGTGCCATGGGCGGCCGTGTGTCAGAGAAAATTATGTACGGCGCCGACGGTATCACAACCGGTGCGGGGTCTGACCTACGCAAAGCAACCGAAATCGCTCGCGATATGATCATCGAACAGGGCATGGGTACCAAACTGCGCGATCAAGTCTTCCACGAAGACGGCGGCGGTATGGTCTTTGACAAGATTACGCACGAACGTCCCTACAGTGATGACACTGCCAAGGAAATCGATATCGAAGTCGAGGCCCTCATCAAGGAAGCTGCTCGTCGTGCCGAAGCTGTTATCAAGACCAATATGGCAAGTCTGCACAAACTGGCCAAGGAACTTCTGGACAAAGAAACAGTCGATGAAGTTGATGTGCTCAAAATCCTCAAGGATACAACTCTGCCTAAGGAAGCGCGTCTTTACACGCCAGCCTAATTCATGGGAAAAGTCAGAAGTGCCGTCGCCCGCGCCAACAAGCGGCTGCCAGTTCAGCTAGCCGCTACGCTGTTGGCCGGCTCGACACTTCTGTCGTTGTTCTTCGGATTCTTCCGAATGCGTCTATTGAACGGCACGTACTACGACCACTACGCAGGCGGATACGATGCCTATTTGGCTGCCTTTACGGTGCCAGATTTCATGTTTTTCATCCTCGTATCGGGCGCGCTGAGCGTCAGTTTTATTCCGGTTTTTAACCAGCGACTGGCGACTGGCAACAAGAAATCGGCGTGGGAACTATCGACCAGCATGATTAATTTCATGGCACTTATCACACTCGTTGCCAGTATCTTGATTATCATCTTTGCAGAACCATTGGTGCGCTATGTCATCGCGCCTGGTCTGAGCGAATCAAGCATCGCGCTGGCGACCAGCATGATGCGCGTGATTGCCGTCAATCCATTCCTGTTCGCCATCGCGACGGTTATTGCCAGCATCCAACAGGCAGTTGGGCGTTTCACATTTTTTGCATTGGCGCCAATTATTTATAATATCGGCATTATCATCGGTATCACTGTCTTTACAGGCGGTATCACGATTTTTGGCGTGCAGGTTTTTAGCGGAGGAATTATGGGTGTCGCACTTGGTGTGGCGCTTGGGTCTGTCATGCAGCTCATTGTCAGCACGATTGGATTATTTGGTCTCGGCTTTGATTATCAATTCAAAATCTTTTGGAAGAATAAAGGCTTTCGCCAAGTACTGCGCCTACTGCCACCACGTTCAATCGACCAGGGCATGGACTACATCGTTGGTATTGTCGAAACGAACTTGGCATCACGTATGGCGGCCGGCACACTTGCAGCATACAACCAGGCAACCGTCCTACACATGGCCCCGATTAATTTGATTGGTGTCGCGATTAGTACGGCTGCCTTTCCAAAAATGACCGAGCGCATTGGTCAGAATCGACCTGATTTGTTCCGTAGTGAACTGCAAAACATTATTCGTATCATTGTATGGCTAGCGATGCCGGTCGCAGCTGTAACGTATTTTACCCGTGGTTATTTGGTGAACTTTATCAAAAACGGTGGTGATGTCGTCATGGCTGGCTTGCTTGGTTCGCTGGTTGTGGCAATTTTATTCCGTTCGATTTACTTTATCTGTGCCAAAAGTTTTTATGCCCAACAGGACACCAAAACGCCGCTTTATATTTCGCTTTTCTCGATCGCGCTCAACATTGGCCTT
>JAQGGV010000019.1 GCA_028289185.1 Candidatus Saccharimonadota bacterium | reverse complement strand
TGTCCGTCCCAGCTAGCTTCCCATATAGCCAAAAACGTTCGAAAATCACCCCATGTCATAACATTTCCATTATTATGCCGTTTAAGCATAGTGTAGATGTCTGATAATTCTTCATCTGTATAACGGGACTCGCCAACCAGATAAGGGGACACTTTCAGCCCTCTTTTTTGATAGTCCTCGATCAATTTTTCAGTATTTTGGCGAAAAAAACGAAAAAATTCTTCAACAGGAAGCTCGATAGCAGGATCAAAATCGTCTGGACTATATCGCATATCTTCGAATTGTTGCTCATGTTGGCTAAGGGGAGGTAAATTTTCCATGTCTAATATCTATTTTTCAATTATTTTTGTATCTTGTCAATACCCCTCATATCTGTTACACTGGTTAGGATTATGGCTTCACAACTACCAACAGTTGCAATCATCGGTCAAGCGAACGTCGGCAAGAGTTCGCTTTTTAACCGTATGGTTCACTCGCAGCAGGCGATTGTGGCACGCGAAGCCGGTACGACTAGGGATAACGTCCTGGGTAAAGTCGATTACCAAGGCCACCAATTCTGGCTGGTTGATACCGCTGGGCTCAAGGATGCAGCCGACGAATTCGAAGCATCTATCCAAGAGCAAATTACAGAGGCAGCCGACGCAGCAGACGTCATCATCGTTGTTGTCGATAGCACCCAGTACGCCAGCGATGACGACCGTTTTGTCGCCAAAAAGGCCCTGCGTAGCAAAAAACCCGTCATCCTCGTCACCAACAAATCCGACCTCAAAGATGCACTTCATGACAACGAATTTAAACGCCTAGGTATTAGCACAATTGTCCGTACTTCGGCCGAGCACAACAGTGGTATCACTGATGTATTGAACCAAATTACCGACCACATCCCAGCCAAATTCGAGGGTGAACCAGACGATATCCTGCGTATTGCACTGATTGGCCGCCCAAATGTCGGCAAATCATATCTGTTTAACACCTTAGCAGGCAAGCAACAGGCAATTGTTGCCAATATTGCCGGTACGACCCGCGATGTCAATCACGTCAGCGTCAAATTCAAGGGCCGCGACGTCGAACTACTCGACACCGCCGGTATGCGAAAACCTGGCAAGCAAGAAGTCGGAGTAGAGAAGTTTAGCGTCCTGCGTACGCTGCAGGCGATTGAACAAGCCGATGTCTGTTTCCTGCTAATGGACGCCAACGAACTCAACACGCAGTTGGACCAGCGCCTGGCCGGCATCATCGATGAATCTGGCAAGGGCATGGCCATTGTCGTCAGCAAATGGGACTCCGTCGAGGATAAAGACGCCTTTACTCGCGATGATATCGCACCAAAGATCGCTCGTGCCTTTAAATTCACTCCATGGGCACCGCTTATTTTTACCTCTGCCGTTACTGGTCAGAACGTCACGAAATTATTTGACCTGGCTATCGACATCGATGCGCGTCGCCACCAAGAAACCAGGACCCGCGTGTTAAACGATCTGCTGCAACAAGCCGTTGCCAAGCACCCGCCAGCTGGACTCAAAAACACTCATCCGAAATTCCGTTATATGGTACAGACAGATATGACACCACCTTGGTTCGTCATCCACGGCAGTAACCTCAAATTCGTTCACTGGTCATACAAACGCTACCTAGAACGCGCCGTCCGCGAAACCTACGATTACAGTGGTACACCAATCAAATTTAGCTACATCGACGAAAAACAAGTCAAAGCCAACAAGCAGCGTATCGCTGAGGGTAAAGAGCCTGTGACAAAGGCTAGCAAAAAGGCCAAGGATCTCGAAGCCAAAGAGAACAAACCGCTGATTAATAGTACTCAGCCGCCACTTAAAGCAGCCCCTATAAACAAACAACCCCGCCGAGGATAAATCCAGGGCGGGGCCGAATCGGGGTTCGCTACGAGTAGCGGGCCCTTTTTCGTGTGCGAAGTCTGTCGCATACAGTTAGGGGATGAGGTTCTGTGTCTGCGTATCGACCAGTTGCATCCACGCCATGGCGTAGATGAAGCAGTTGGCCAGATTGGCGTCGTTCAGACCCTTCAGGTTCTCCTGGCAGGCCGAAGATGCGAACCCAGCATGGGTCCGGCCAAGGCCAAAGGGATCATAGAGCCTGATGTGGCCACCGCGCCAATTGACCTCGCCGATGACATTGCGAACGCAGTTGTCCAGACCGACCATCATGTTGACGTCCTTGTACTGGGTCAGGTCGGTCATGCAGGCCTGTTGGTCCGTCGCGACGGGCTCGGTCTGCTTGTCACGGTGAACCGTGTCCATCCGCTCCATTGCGGAGTCGAAGCACGAACCAAGGTCGTCGTCATGCACGGCGGTCAGGTTGGGCTCACACTTGGAGTCCGGAATCGGACTCATGGCGAGTGCGCCGGGACCGTCAACCGTGAACAGACCGCTGCGCCGGCTCATCTCGGTCGAGATGCTCCGGATGCACATGTTCAGGTTGTCGACCTGATCACCCAGTGGCCACAGATCCGACTGGCACTTCGAGGTGTCTGGCTCAAATGGATCCAGACGGTCGATTTGCGCAGCCGGGGTGCGGTGAACAATCGGTGCCGAAGGTGGACTAGCCACACAACCAGCGGTGAACAGAACGGAGAAAACGGCCACCACGGCCGCGATGAGTTGCTTCATGAAGATTCCTTCACTCGGGGACTTTCGGACCGTAGAGCAAACGCTCTCACTAACATTATTATATCATTTTATACGGTTTCAATCAAGCTGTTCATCAATAGCGCGGCGCTTCTGGGTAGAGCGGGGCATATGTTCGAGAGTCTTGGGCCGATGAACGCCACCGCCGGTTTGCTTGCGCGTTTGCAGTTCCTCACGGGTCATCTTGAATAGACTGGCCAGAGTGGGGCTAATGTTACGACGGCGAGATGATTTTTTCTTGCGTTGTGGCATAAGCAGTATTCCTGATTTCATTCTACAACGATGCCACAGCGGTGAATAGATGGCGTTCAACATCGATTTTTTATACACTAGTGACATGAAGATAATCTTTGCCCAGGGCAATCCGGGCGCCAAACACGAACACAACCGCCACAATGTTGGTTTTTTGGCATTGGATTTCTACGCTCAGCACATGAAACTGACATTCCAAGGCAAAGCAAAATTTAACGCTGACATCGCCGAAACAGAGGTGAATGGTGAAAAGGTCTTGCTCGTAAAGCCATCGAATTTCTACAACGAGACAGGGCAGTCGGCACGCAGCTTGGTTGATTTTTACAAAATCGAAACGACAGACATATTAGTACTCCACGACGAATTAGCGCTCCCATTTGGCACCCTACGCACCCGCGAAAAGGGTAGTGACGCCGGCAATAACGGTATCAAATCCCTGAACGCCCACCTGGGCGAAAATTATAGCCGTCTGCGTATCGGCACCTGGAACGAACTGGCCGATAAACAGGGGTCATTTGACTTTGTTCTGACAAATTTCAGCAAAGAAGAATCTGACAAATTACAAAGTGATGTCTTTCCAAAAGTCGGCGAAATTATCAATGATTTCATCGCCGGCGATCACGAAATCACCAGTGTTACAGTATAAAGTCTACTTTTTAGAACGTTTTTCGAGTACGCTGGTCGTAACTGCTGCCACAATAAAGACCAAGCCGAGCGACCCAGTTGCCCATTCGGGTAGTTCCAAGTGGTACAATTTCGCCAGCATCAGTGCACCTAGCGCCAAGATTGCCCAGTGGGCACCGTGTTCCAGGTAGCGATACTTGGCCAAAGTGCCTGTTCGGACCAAATAAACGGTGAGGGATCGTACCCACACTGCACCAGCCCCCAGACCCGCCATGATGAGCAGCACGCCACTTGTAATCGCAAAAGCGCCAATGACGCCATCAAAACTAAACGACGCGTCTAGGACCTGCAGATAGGCGAACATGGCAAATGCCGCCATACCGACCAATTGGGTCGGTTTTTTTGATTTTTTCTTGCTGTTGCCATCACCGAACAGGGTCGAAATGCCATCAAGGCCAACATGGAGGACAATGCCAAATATGCTTGACCACAGCACCAGGTCGCGCAATCCAGGATCGACCGTCAAGCTAATAACCAGTGTCGCCAGCAATACAACTGCCAATTTAATGTAGCGGACGTTGCCAACTCGTGCCAATGCTTTTTCAACGTGTGTCAGCCAGTGGACGTCCTTTTCGCTGTCAACGAAATAGCTGAGACCAATCATGACCAAGAAGGTACCACCAAAGGCATTAATCAGCGGTTCGGCGTGATGCAGTTCGGCCGCATAGAGTGCGGGGGCACGTAGTGCGAGGCCGATAACTTCGATAAAATTCAATTTAGTCGCAACAACAACAATCAAAACCGGCAGCAAAAAGCGCACTACAAACACCGCAAAAAAGATACCAACAGTCAGGAATAATGCTTGCCAATACCGACTCAGACGCATCAATATGCGGCTATTAACGATGGCGTTGTCAAAACTAAACGTGATTTCGAGTATCACCAGAATCAAGTAAATCCATAGCGCTTCGATACCACCGACCCAGGCCACCCAGATACCCAAAACAAGTGTCAAAAGCCCAGAAACGCCAAATATTCGAAGGGGGTGATTGCGGTGCATTATACCCATTATAGCAACCTCGTAAACTAATCTGTTGGGCAAGCTCTTCTGATAGGTACCACCGAGGTGTTACACATCAGAAGAGACAAAGGAGAAAACCGATGCCTCGACTCTAGAAGTAGAAAGCGATCGTCGTTGAAAGCTTTAGGAACTAGGGGTTGATGCGACCGGAGGGGTCAGTGCGGCTGGCAAGCCTCCAGGGCAAGCTCGGAGTCGTACTCCGACCTGTTGTCGGTCGGGGGAATCTCTTCGATAATCGTTGCCTTACGGATGTAATGCACCGACAGGTAGACGAGAAACGCCGAGAATCCACAGAGGGCTGCGGCCGTGAGCCATCGCTCAACAGTCTCGCCATGCGTGGCGGTACTGCTTACCACCGCGTAGGACGTACCTAACGCAATGCACGTGACACAGGCTGCTAGCCAGGTACAAAGCCCGGCCCAAAGGCCGTTTTCAAAACGCTCCTTACGAGCATTTTGTTCGTTTCCCACTTTTTCTCCTTTGTTTTGCGAATCACATTGCTGCAATCCACTGGAAGTGTGTTTGGGGACAACATTGTCGACCCAAACCGTTAATTAATTATAGTACTTTCCGTACCATAAGTCAATGCTCTCCCGCAGCTTTTACCATAGATGTTCTATGACGAAAGTAGGGGGAGACAGGAGAAATGATCAGCTGCTCCCTTGGGAACGCCGCGGTTGCGGTCGCTCGGGTGCACGTCAGACGCGCTTGAGGGCCGCATTGGCCGCGAGGGCGATGAGCGCCGACGAAGCCAGACCCAGCATGCCGCTGATGGTGAATGCCAGATTCGACACATTTGCCTGGGTGCAGCCAGCCGATTGGGACAGCTTTGTGACTGCGCTGACCGCGTAGATGATCGTCCAAGCACTCATCACGAGTCCAGCGCCAACCAGCGGCCCCTTCACATCGTCGCACGCCTCCTTGGTGGAGGCCTCGAACAGCGCGAAGGCCATGATGCCACAGACAATCAGTAGCCCTACGGCAATGTCGCCGGCAACCCTGCCGGACATGCACCACCGCAAGGCGGGGACATCCTGTTGGCCGACCAGCACGCCGAATAACGTCATGGCACCAAATAACAGTGCCAAATTGCGCGTAGCACTTAGGGGACCTCTCATGATCATTTCTCCTTGTCAAAGCCGCCGTGTATCGAATTGAATCGAGATGTGGGCGGGTAGTCCGGACGACTTACGGGGTTATTTTATACTATTTCTCAGTTTTTTACAAGTAACAAAAAAACACCCAACAGGGTGCCTACATAAATCATGGGGAGACGCAGCGGAGAAATGCTGTTGGCCACTGGCTCCCGTTGATCACTCCATCGCGTCCAATGCTGCACGAACTGTGCAACCCATGACGACCAGAGCTAATGCCACGTGGAGCGCGGCGACGACAATCTGTACCCAGCCACTAACAGCTGCAATCTGCACACAGGTCAGTCGACCAAAGTACAGGGCAACGAGCGCCGTGAACCCGACCGCGAAGGTCAGAGCCCAACGAGCAACGTTCAGCTCGCCCCAGTGCCTGCGAAAGCGCGTATCACCGCACATTCTATAGACCAGGACGGCCGACACGACCGACAGGATTGCTTCGGCGCCGTACTGCAGCGCCAAAAGGCCAGGGACGGTATTTTGGAAATCAGCAATCGTGCACTGCTGCGCGGTTGCAATCCCAGCCAGGGAACCTTCGAGGAGGTAGGCAAGATTGATCAAGCCAACCCCCATTGCAGACGCGAAAATCGCAATCAGCAACTTTTTCATCATTTCTCCGATGCGTTTGCCGCGTGAGCGGACGATGTCGATGAACTATTTCTGTGATCGGGTGACCCAGAATCATCATAAGTATATTATAGCATAATTAGTATATATTTACAATACAGTATCATCTCTCCACGCTTGCTTCGAGAGCGCTTTAGGGGGTGAGTGAGTTCTCGAATTAACTTCGAGAATGATACGGAGGGGCGAGCCCCTCCTCTGGAAACTAAAATAGCTCCGAATTGCTCGAAGCTATTTAGGTATCTAACCAAAAGAGACCAGGTAAGGGTGGGCATCACCTGGCCTCACTTGGCCCTTCAACCCACCCGAAACGGGGGATACACGAGTGAACGCATATCGAGGCGTGACCCACCTCACAATTTATGGAGGTCCGCTGGTTAAAGGGGTTAGTAGCCATGCAAGCACGTCAAATCCGAAGATTAATTCTTAAAAGTGGAGGGTAGTTACTTTAAAGAAAGCTTGCACAGCACCTAACATAAGTTAGAATAGGGGGTATAAGGTGCGATTTGATGACCGAAGCCATCAACCATGCCTGATTCTAGCACTTATTTGACATTGTGTCAACAGTTTTAAGCATCAAACCCCATGAAAATCAATCAACTTTCACCAGATACCAATAAATTCACTCAGATTATAACTACTATTGCGGTTGTGCCTAAAACATTGTATTACTTGGGCGAGTTACCGACGGTGCGCCGGCCAACAGTCGCCATTGTTGGTACGCGCCGACCAACGGCCTATGGAACAGAGGTCACAACCAAAATTGCCAGCGATCTGGCGCGCCGAGGTGTTGTTGTTGTCAGTGGTATGGCGCTTGGTGTTGATGCAATTGCGCATCGGGCTGCACTCGATGTGGGTGGTACAACCATTGCCGTGCAAGCGAACGGACTCGCTAAATTAACCCCGACCACCAACCGCCAAATCGGTCTGGACATCATAACCAACGGCGGGGCAATCATCAGCGAGTACGAGCCGGAGGAGCCCCCATACCTGGTGCGCTTCCTAGAACGAAACAGGATCGTCAGCGGGCTGTCCGACGCTGTTCTGATAACCGAGGCATCTGCCCGCAGCGGCACACTCAACACTGCTCGCCACGCCCTGGAACAGGGGAGGGATGTCTTTGTTGTGCCGGGCAACATCACCAGCCCACAGTCGGCCGGCTGCAATGCACTACTTAAACAAGGGGCAATCCCAGTGACATCGGCCGAGGACATACTGGAGCGCATCGCACCGCAGCTATTAACCAAACAGGCGCAGCTGGCACTGGAGGACAACCCTTTACAAACCACCATTATTCAATTGCTCCAGCAGGGCATCCGCGATGGTGATGAATTGCAACAGTTAGCAGAGGTCAGGGCAGACGAATTCGCGACGGAGCTGACCATGATGGAACTCAGCGGCCTGATTCGAGCGCTGGGTGCCAATCAGTGGACATTACGCTAGTATTGACTATTTATAGTGTTTATGGTAAAATAACGGCATGACTATGAATCTACCTCCTCGGGAATCAACCCCTGTTGACGTGAAGTATTTCCGTGAGTATGGCCTCCACGATACAGGCCTCCGTGACCCAACATATATTGCATCGGCCCCCAGCTGGGGCGAAATGGAACAGCTATTGAAATTCCGCATGCCATACGGTGGAGACATCGTAACAAATGACTATGCGACAATGTCCGAGGAACTATGGGCCGATGTTCCTGGCAATATGAACGAAATCAACGACCGCATCCGTGCCGTACGTGCCATGTCCATGCGCGTGGATGCAACCATACATCTAGGAACCCCGTTTCGAGGACCTGGCGGCATACATACGTCGGCAGTCTCAATTCATCGTGGTGATATCGTCGGCAAAACATATAAAAATGTCCTGTATGATGTCGAGCGCGATGCCGGATTGTCGGATGCGCCCTGGGGCAAAAATGAACATGTTCGTGAGAACGGTACAGCACTTGCCATTTGCTCGGACCTCGTCGCCGCACCTTACTTTTTTACGGCAGAGGAACGACGCCGAGCCAAACGACTATTTGGCCTGACCGCTTGGGCTTTTACCGAGAGTGGTGACGAAAAGTGGTTTCAACAAGTTACAGAGGCTGGTGGATTCGACAAGTTTTTCCAACAAAGACTAGAATTCACCGTTGGCACAACCATACTCCCAGAATTACCAAATGTGAGGTCAGTCGTCATTTCCGACGAAGGTCAGCCATCAATTGATCTCGCACCGTTCAACGCCGTCTTTACACGCAAGTAATTGACTTTTCATAATACTTATGCTATAATACTACAAGCTAGAGCAGTCTACCGCGTCCGCGCAAAACCTCTAGTTTGTCCAATCCCCAGCAAGGAAACGGAGTTCCAATGACAATTCAAACGGCAGTCGTCGCCAACACGCAATCGTTCGGACAGCAGTTCGGACAGCAGTTCGGCGACTACTACGCCCCGACCGACGCCGTGGCCACACCGATCCGCGTGATCAGCTACAGCGAGGGTTTCTTCTTCGACGGAGAGCCCATCTCGTCGGAGCGCGTCCACTACGCACAGGACCACACGGTCTAGCCGCCGGCGACGTTACCCTCCGTCCGGACAAGAGTCCTGGAAGCATCTAAGCCTCCAGGACTCTGTTCATGTCTTGACATAAATATGTTTTGTCCTACAATCAGCCATTGTGCTTTTGGGGCACGACACATATATAATAGGTAGAAGTAATGGCAAAAAACCTCGTAATAGTAGAGTCACCAGCTAAAGCAAAGACGATCGAGAAATATCTCGGATCCGATTTTCATGTCCTATCATCGATTGGACATATTCGCTCTATTGTCAAAAAAACCAAGGATGGTACGCCACCAATTGATGTCAAAAATGGCTTTGAAACCACCTATGAAGTCGACCCTGAAAAGAAAAAGGTTATTACCGAACTGAAAAAAGCCGCCAAAGAAGCCACAACTGTTTGGCTGGCAACTGATGAAGACCGCGAAGGAGAGGCGATTGCCTGGCATCTTTGTGAAGTCCTGAAACTTGATCCGAAAACCACAAACCGGATCGTGTTCCACGAAATCACAAAGGGTGCGATTGAAGAAGCTGTCAAAAAGCCTCGCACCGTCGATATGAATATCGTCCAAGCACAGCAGGCTCGTCAAATCCTCGACCGTATCGTAGGATTCGAACTGAGTCCTGTCGTCTGGCAAAAGGTTCCCGGCGGCAAATCCGCTGGCCGTGTACAATCACCAGCCGTTCGCTTGCTGGTTGAACGTGAACGCGAAATCGGCAAGTTCGATAGCTCGTTTAGCTTCAAGGTCGTTGCACTATTCATGCACGAGGGCGAGGAAGTCAAAGCCGAGCTGCCAAAGAACTTTAAAACGGAGGCCGAGGCCCAGAAATTCCTCGAAAGTCTATCTGGCGCCGACTTTAGCGTCACTAATGTCGAGACCAGCCCTGGTACCCGTAATCCGGCCGCACCATTTACGACTAGTACTTTGCAGCAGGGCGCCAACTCACGCCTCGGATTCGGATCAAAGGCGACTATGATGAGCGCTCAGAAGCTGTATCAAGAAGGTAAAATCACCTATATGCGTACCGACAGCGTCAATCTGTCAGGCCAAGCGATCGCCGCGGCCAAAGATTACATCACCGGTAAATACGGCCCTGAATACTCACAGGTTCGTAACTTCAAGACGAAATCTGCCGGCGCCCAGGAAGCCCACGAGGCTATCCGCCCAACGGATATGGCGACCGAGAAGGGTAGTAGTAACGAATACGACCAGAAATTATACGATTTAATCCGTCGTCGCGCACTTGCCAGTCAGATGGCCCCTGCAAAACTCGAGAAAACGACCATTACGATTGCAATTAGCACTAGTAAGGATATCTTTGAGGCGAAGGGCGAAGTTATTTTGTTTGCTGGCTTCCTGAAGGTCTATGGCACCAGCAAAAAAGAAGACGACATCTTGCCAGCCGTACACAGCGGAGACGCGTTGCAACTGAGCGAGGCAAGCGCCAAGCAGACATTTGCTCGACCTCCAGCCCGTTACACTGAAGGTGCGCTCGTCAAAAAGCTGGAAGAGCTTGGCATCGGCCGTCCATCAACCTATGCGACTATTATCGATACCATTCAAACACGCGGCTATGTTATCCGTGGCGAGGGTGAAGGCGTAGAGCGAGAACTGATCGTCTTGTCATTGAAAAAGGGTGATATCGTGCGCGAAGTTGTCACCGAGAAGACTGGCGCTGACAGGGGTAAACTGGTCCCAACACCGTCCGGTGAATTGATTGCCGATTTCCTAGGCGAACATTTTGACCAAGTTGTCGATTATGACTTTACGGCTGATGTCGAAAAGAAATTTGACCTGATTGCCGACGACAAACTGGCGCGAAACGACATGCTGAGCGAATTCTATGGTCCATTCCACAAACTTATCGAGGGTTCTGGCGGCATTGATCGCAGCACCGTCGGCGCCAACCGCGAAATCGGCAAAGACCCTAAATCAGGCAAGCCGATCCTTGCGCGCTTTGGTCGCTTTGGCCCGATGCTACAGCTTGGTGACCCCGAGGATAAAGAGGAAAAACCACAGTTCGCACCACTGCCAGCAGGCAAGAAAATTGAGACTATTACACTCGAAGAAGCACTCTATGCCTTTAAATTACCACGTGTCGTTGGCCAGACAGCGGACGGCAAGGATATCAAGGCGAACGTCGGTCGTTTTGGGCCATACATCCAAATCGACAAACTATTCGTCAGCATCGGCAAGGAAGACCCGCACGATATTACGCTCGAGAAATCCCTGGAACTGTACGCCGCAAAGTTAAAGACCGAAGCAGAGAAGAACATCGCTGACTTTGGTGATGGTATCAAGGTGTTAAATGGTCGCTTTGGCCCCTATATCACCGATGGCAAGAAGAACGCCAAGATTCCAAAGGACCTCGATCCGAAAAAGATTACGCACGAGGAAGCCAAAAAGATACTCAACGAGGCTCCAACAACCAAAAAGCGCTTCCCACGTCGCAAATAGCCATAAATGTGCTGAAATATTAGAGGTCAAATAGCATTGGCCTCTTATTTTTTGCAAAAAACATAACCTTTATGTAATAATGGTGAAAGTAAAAAAAGCCCAAAGACATTCTTTACTAACAACGTCTACTTCATGCTATAATCGACAAAAGCAAGTAAAATGTTTGACATTATAAAA
>JAQGGV010000060.1 GCA_028289185.1 Candidatus Saccharimonadota bacterium | reverse complement strand
GCGCCCGCTTTGGCCTGCGCACCAGCGCCATCAGTTACAACTACCCGACCCTTCGCGCCTGGAAAGACCTGGCAGTCAAACGAACTGGGGCAGGTGGTAATCGTAAATATTACGAAAACGAAGGCATCACAACCATCCACGGCGAAGCGCACTTCCTGTCGCCACACGAAATCAGCGTCAATCGCCGCAATTACTCTGCTGCCTCATTCCTCGTCGCAACTGGTAGCGATTCACTTATCCCCGATATTCAGGGACTTGCCGACAGCGACTACGACACACCGCGAACCATGCTCGATGCAATCCGACCGCCCAAAACGCTCTACATTATTGGTGGTGGTACCTCGTCTGTCGAACTCGCCCAGTTAATGGCTATATTCGGCACCAAGGTCTACATCGCCGAAATCGCCGCTCGCCTGCTGCCGGACTATGACAGTGAGGCAGGGGAGACATTAGAGAAATTACTGGCCGCAAAAAATATTACGGTACTCACCCAGACCCGTACCCTAGTTGTCGAGAAAGAAAACATCGCCCATCGCATCATTTACGGTCGTGGCGGCCAGGAGCATTCCCTGCGGGTTGACGCCGTCCTGATTGCGGCTGGCAGCACGCCCAACGTCGACATCGGCCTAGAAAACGCCGGTGTTCTGTACGATGCCAACGGTATCCACGTCAACGAGTATTTGCAGACCAACGTCAAACACATCTACGGGGCCGGCGATGTCATCGGCCGCCACAGTTACACTCATACAGCCCTACTGGAAAGCCGTATCGCTGTCAGCAACCTGATCAGCAAAAACAAGCTTATCCCCGACTACGTTGCCACGCCAAAAGTCGTTTTTACCTATCCGCAAATCGCCTCTGTCGGCCTGACCGAGGACGATTGCCTGCGACGGGATTTGAATATCAAAAAGGCATTTGCACCGCTAAACATAGTCACCCGCAGCAATACCAGTGATTTCCGTGATGGCTTCGTCAAGATTATTTGTGATAAAAAAGGTGTTGTAATTGGCGCAACGATTATGGCACCCGGGGCAGGGGAGTTGATTCACGAACTTGCCCTCGCCATCAAATATGGCCTAACCGCCACCGAGGTTGCCGCCACTCCCCATGCATTCCTGACATGGTCAGAGGCAATCCGCGTAGCTGCTGGCAAACTCGCATAACCGATACCTGGCAGAGTCATATTTTCCTACCTCTGTCAGCTTACTTACCTAACACCATACAAAATTTGCTTTTTGCATCGTTTTTTTGTATAATATGCTTACTGACCGGAGTCTGTCCGGTCGCAACGTGTTGCCTAGGTAACACCAACAATTGAGGAGAAGTAGTGAGCGAATATCCAGTCGTCACCGTGTCGATCATCAAGAGGCACGACGACGACACCTACAGGAAAACTGCGGGGAGAGTTCGAGCGCTTGACCCAACGGCATTCGTCATCATCGCCCCGTTCAGAGCCGTCCAGGACAGCATCGAACGGGCGCTGGGGGTTAACTCGCCCATCGAGGTGATCCCCGACGAGGATCACAACGTGATCACGGTGCTCAGCACGAACGCCTACTACGCTCTGCGTCCAGAGCGTAGTCACCACTACGAGACCTCGGGTCTCTACGCGGTACTGAGCGATTTGGTGGAGCAGCAGAATGCCGGGTCATTCATAGGGGCCTGAGCCCTACCGCTAAACCGACCGCTACGACGAGACAACCCGCCCACCACCAGGCAATAGGCCAGGGAGGGACATGTTCGTCTCTCCCTGGCCTGGCCGCTTCTCCTCAATCCCCCATCCCATCGAGGGTTATTTTTTTGCCCAAATTTATATATATTCTGCGAATTAATTCATAGTATTCTCAACTAATCCCCATATAATTATATGTAGGTCGTTGTTGACCTTCCAGAGATGGGGTCGATGCTGACCTCGCACCTGTGCCCTCCCGGGCACCCGAGCTAGGGAATCATATGACAAACAACGCAATCTGTACTGTCGATGAGTACATCGTCGAGCTAGTCGTGCGCCCATCCAGGCGCAGGAGTCACCCGCTTTCGCGTGAGCAGCTCTCGCTGTTGATGCGCGAATCGAACCAAGGCGTCGTGAACGCCGAGGAGCTGGAAAGGCTGCTGGTTGGTCTGGGAACTATCAAGGGCTGCGACGAGACGGGACACTCCTGTGTCAAAGTCCGTCCAGAATTCGACCATGATGATGCTCCATATGTTGCGGTCGTGTTCGATCCAGAGTGCTTCCGTGCCACGGACGCCCAGACGCAAGTCAGGTTCGAGGCTACGACACTTCTGAATACGGCGCGTTCCAACAGCTACAAGGCCGCCAGGAAGGCTACCGAGAAGATGAAGCTCCACGGCTAGTTACGGTGCGGTCTGGGGATGCAGTCGCTTCCCAGGCCGCACACTAGCAATTTGTTTGGCAGGATTCCCTAGTTCATTTCCCTCATGTCTGATTTGATTTTTAATAGATTTTATTGTAAAGTACAAAATGTAACCAGAAACCCTGGTAGTCCGTACCCCCGTGGGTACGTTGTATTGTGAGGAGAAGTCCATGAGTTCGGAAATGTACACCGTCCAGATTTCAAAGACAATCATCGATGACGAGCTGGTGGATCGTCGCTCGGTGGAATTCGTCGAGGACGCCGACCCCGAGTTGGTGTGGCAGGCGGCGCGGGACGAGTTCGGATCACGTCCGGGCTGCACCCTGGCGTTGATCAGCCCCGCCGTCACCCCTGGCAGGATGACAATCTTGGTCAATCACTGGCCCGAGACCACTCTGACAGACGACTTCAAGGTGGCGGTCCGCGGACTCCAGGATCGCATCGCGAAACTGAACGCCGACGAAGACCATCCACTCAACGCGCCATGCAACCCCGATCAGCATGTCAAACGCGTGCAGGACCGCGAAGCACAGGCCGATCGCTAGTGGCGACACCCGCGGCCAGGCACGAGTCACCGTACTCGTGCCTGGCCCACCGGGCTTCTCCTCACCCACTCACTTTTATTTAACAAACAAAAACACCACGCGATTGACGGCGTTTTTGTTTGTTAAATAAACCACTGCTTCGTGTCTATTTTGCTGATAAAGTTACCGAGCAGCAGTAACAAAATATATCCAGGAGACATACTTATTGTGGTTCACACACACGGATTCCATACAGATAAAATTTTCCATGACCAACATGGACATCTATCAATCATCCAACTGCCCAATTTACCACTCGCTGGGTGGTTGGTGAGCCTGATTGCTTCACAGTTTGTCACAGATATTTTTTTGAAATCCAGCCTACGAGATCTCAGTACACTGTTTCTATTTACCTGGGCATTCCTAGAAATAACACAGGGCCAAAGTTACTTCAGGAAAGCACTTGGTGGCGTCATAATGGTAGGCATACTCATGGGTATCTTTTCGAATTAATCGTTCCATTTTGAATGAATTTTTAGTTCGCGCAACAAATCATCTGGCATAATGTCGGATTTGATCAGATGTTTTACGGCCCCCAGCTTTAACGCCTCTTGAATCGTTTGTGAATCGCTCAGATTACTGAGGATGATTACAACAATCGCTGGATATGCTTTTTTGAGGTTTGCTTCCTGCAGGAATTCCAAACCAGACTTTACCGGCATCAGCATATCCAGCAGAATAATATCGGGTATGAATTTCGGTAATCTCTTCAATGCATCTGCTCCGTCCTGCGCAACCCGTACATTGTGCCCACCACTTTTGACAATCAATTCAAATACATCTCGTAGCGCTTTGTCATCCTCGACTATCAGAATTTTTGCCATTACTTCAGCCTTTTAATTCTGACGGTAAACGTACTACCTTTGCCGGCTATCGACAGAACGTTTACCTCACCACCATGGAGTTCTGCAGCCTGTTTGACCAAGTAGAGACCCAAGCCACTTCCCTCAGCTCTCCTGGCAGCCTGATCAAGCCGGGAAAACTTTTTGAATAATAGTGGTATATCCTTTTTAGAAATACCAATTCCACTATCTTTGACGCTAAATGTAATCCAGGTTGGCGATGCCTGCAAGGTTACGTATATCCTCTTGTGATCGGCCGAATATTTGCTGGCGTTTTCTATCAGGTTCTCGTAAATCAGGCGAATCTGAAAAGGATCAACCCGAGAAAAGATAGCATTTTTGGGCATTTTCAAAATGACATTTTGACTCCTCGATTCTTTCAGCGCGTCGATGTAGTGCGTCAGCACATGCTTCAATAACTGACTTAAATCAACAGGATTTTCGCTAATTGTTACCTTGCCGCTGTCAGCAATCGTCACATTTAATAGGTTGTTTGCAATTTTTATACCGCGATCGTTACTATCATTAATTTTTTTCAGTATGTCTGTCTGTTCTTTTTTCATCTTGCCAAAGGCGCCGCTGATGAGGAGGCTCAGATATTGCTTCACTGCCGTGGCCGGAGTACGCAGTTGATGCGATGCCAGGGCAACGAACTGTTCCTTGAGGTTTTCGAGTTGTTGCTCTCGCCTAATAGCCTTTCGCGTCAAGTAGAGGATTGTCACAATCAGACCAATATCGAGTATGCCTACAACCGGCGCTAGGAACTTCAGAATATCTGTCTGTAGCTCCGCAGTTTTTATTTCCGACTGCAACTGTGTATTCTGAGCATCTGTAATCCCCATAATAAGCGCACGCAAACTATCCATATCGTTAATACCGACGTTTGTGCTGACAATAGCAATTGCAGCAGACTGGCCCTGCGACCTCAATGTGTCGATTGTAGCTTTCAGCTCGCTCAGCTTGCTGGCACTATCGCTGTCGATTTGCTTCATTTGCTGTCTGTACGAATCGCTGAGGGGTGAATCATCAAGGATTTTGAGGTCACTTTGTATCAGGGGAAGTGCGTGATTGTACGGCTTTAGGTAATAATCGTTCTGGGTAATTATGTAGCCTCGCTGCCCCGTTTCGGCATTTAATAGATCCGTTTTTAGGTCATTAGCAGTCGACAAATAACTGCGATAGTTCTCTTGTTTTTGGAACAGCGAACTAAGGTTTGACGAGAAATATGCAAGTCCAAGCCCCAGGAAAAGTGCGATGGCGGTCATCGCCACGACTATCCAAAAGATAGGATTCCTGTATATGTTGGTTCGGAAGTGCAGCATAGGTCTAGTATAGTCTGCATCCATCGTAAGTGAAACGTAAGCCCGTAAACCGAGTCAGCAGGTCGTCGCGCTCATGCTTGTCTCCTAGACAGACAATTTGAGATACTACTTGCAATGATACGACTGGAATTTGCAACGCCACTTACTGCCCTAGAAATCCGTGAGCCCGCGGTAGCAGCCTGCGCAACGGTCGCGACAGAGATGGGATGGTACGCCAAATTTCAGCAGCCCCAACAGGCCGCGTTTGATGGCTTTTCCCACCAGCGTAACAGGCCACGCATCGGTAATGGTAAACACAAAAATTGGTATGTCGACTATCAACAGGAACACCAAAGTTCTAACAAACCAACTATTCTGGGCCGTATTGCACTTACTGCGCCTATCGATATAGAAAACATGGAATATGGCGGCTTCAACTATGGCGACTACCCCGAACCATCGCCAACCTACGGCCATCTGACCGTGCAAACAGCGCATGAACGTTGGCGTAACCCATGGAATGTCCCCGAACTTTCGCCAGAGGTTGCCGAGTTAACAGAGCAAGAAATGATGCGGAAGTTTGCCCGATTCCTGAATTATCAGCTGCCTCTTTTTTAAACCATGAAAAGCGCCATCATAAGGACGGCGTCCACATTGAATCCGCTAAGTCTGCCAAAAACGACATAATACATCAGACTCACATATAGTAATAGTTCTATTGTTTCTGACTATATAAATCAGCTCTATTACGGGATACCAACACCACAAAGAAAATCATCATTAGCCCAAGGACAAGAGAAACAACCAGATCACCAAGCCCTACACCACCTACGGTCACCGGCTTACCAAACCAATCCGCGAATGAGGCACCGATGGGTCTCGTAAGTATGTACGCGAACCAAAAAGTGAGTATGCCATTAACCTTTAGTTTCCAATACATGAAACACGGCACACAGAAGATGAGCATAAATAGGATAGCCGAACCGAAGAATCCTAGATGCAGAGTAAACGCAGTCAGGTCCCCGGCGGCGGTGCCGAGGGCGAATGTCAGTAGTACCGTGCCCCAATAAAAGGCTTCTCTCTTGCGTGTGTAGACACTATGGATACTCAACGTACCTTCTGATCTGTACCAAAGTATGAATACGAGTGCCAAGGCAATCGCATAAAACAACGCAGAGAGAACATACGGCACACCAAAACCGACATGAACAACATCCGCGCCCATCGTTCCAGCAACGCTCACTCCAAGTGCCGCTAGCCAATAGACGGCCGGTTCGTAGTGTCTTGTCTTGAATTGCCATGCCAGCGTCGCACACAGAATAACAAAACCGATCACTACGGCCACGTACGGACTAATGGTATTCACCAGGAAATCAGATGTGGACTCACCGAGTGCCGTTGTTATTATCTTTATGATCCAGAAATAAACCGTTAGCTTCGGTACCTTCGTCAGTATTTGCCAGGTTGTGCGGTTGCTCGTTTCGGTCATTATAATATTTATTTGAAATGTAGTGAGAATCGAATTCGATCAGCATTCGTCTCGACACTCACGAGTCCCCTATGCGCATCCATTATTGCTTTTACAATTGCCAAACCGAGTCCAAAGCCATTCTTGCCTTGCTCATCTTTCGGTTGGAAGAACCGTTCAAAGACGTGCTCTTCCTCTGATTCACTCATTTTTACCTTTGGTTGATTTTCTACAAAAACGACTATGGCTTTGTTTTTAACTTCGACACCTATTATCACGATCGATTTAGATTTCGAGTACTTTAATGCATTCGATATAAGGTTATCGAGAGCAGTTTGGATAAGACTCGCGTTTACAACAATATAGTCATTGTCGACATCCGGTCGAAATTCTAATGTGTGACCAGCATTTTTTGCTATCTTTGCACTATTTGAAATACTCTCTGTTAAAAGCTCATTAACATGAACCGCTTTCGTCCCCAACGTGGTTTTCGACATGTTGTTTTCAATTCTCTGAAGTTCGAGGAGCTGGTTTGTCATGCGATTCAGTCTTTCAAGCTCTTCTTTCGTTGATATGATGGTTTTTTTGTAATAGTCATTGTCTCGTTCACGCTTTAGTGCAAGCTCGAACTCTCCGCTCATAACTGCGAGCGGCGTACGTAGTTCGTGTGACGCGTTAGAGATAAAGCGCTTCTGTGACTCGTTTGCGGCAACAAGGGGCCTCAGAGAACGCTTAGCAATGGCATAGGACGCAAATGGTATGACAATCAGTGCCGCAACGTCCGCTGTGAGTAATACGCTACGAAACTGTTCAACTGCGACTTCAGCTGCCGCCGCTACGGTCTTATGCTGTTGTGCAGTCACAGCAAGATCATCGTTACTTCCTAGCCGACTTTCAACTTCTTGAACGTATTGCGTGTCAAACAGGTTATCAACCCACCAGTACAGACCAACACTAAAAACTGCCAGTACCGCCAAGATGAGTAGCGAGTATTGGAATGCCAGCCGAGTAACTGTCCTATGATACATTTTGCTCCTCAATGATATAGCCGAGATTGCGTATGGTCTTTATGAAATCATCTGATGCGCCACATTCTCGTAACTTTTTTCGAAGGTATCTGACATAGGTCTCAACAACATTCGACATCCCATCATAATTCATATCCCAGACATGCTCGATGAGTTCCGTTTTTGGCACGACACGGCCTTTGTTGACCATCAAATAGTGCAACAACCCTATTTCCTTTGCCGTTAGAACTAAGTGTTTTCCGTCATAAATCGCAAGTTGTTTGTTTGTATCAAACGTTAGTTTGCCAGCTTGCAGCACAACAGGATCTGCTCGTTTCCCGCGGCGAATTAATGACTTTACGCGAAGTGTTAGCTCCTCAAATGAAAACGGCTTTACCAAATAATCATCGGCTCCTGAATGAAATCCTTTTACCTTGTCATCTATTTCGCCAAGTGCTGTCAGCATCAGTATCGGAATAGTCGTATTACTTTCACGAATTTGCTTAGCCACTTCAAAACCAGACTGCTGCGGCATCAGAACGTCAAGAATGACCAGGTCGTATTCATTTATATCAAACTTATCAACGGCCTCATCCCCGTCCCTAGCAATGTCGACGACAAAACCATCCTCAACTAGTGACTGTTTTGTGAGTCGTGCGAGTTTCTGATTATCTTCGGCAAGGAGTATCTGCATTACCCTAGTATAGAATCTTCTTCGTGATACGAACATGAGAATGATTTAGTATCCACTCACGCTCGTCTCAGCCGCATCTCGTTACTATTAACTTGTAACGATAAGAAAGGAGAATTTGTATGAAAGTATTTCAAAATATGAAAGCTATGCTGTTATCAATCGGCCTAGCAATTGGAGTCGGAACGATTGGATTTGCAATGTTCGCAAATGCACAAAGTATTCAATCATCACCCACAGCGTCCCAATCAAATCAAAAGGATACGGACAAAGAAACAAACGATGATGCCGCATCGACAACTGACAACCACCAAGACGGCGAAACAAATGATGATGCAACTGTGACAAAGTCACCAACAACCAACTAAATCGTTACTTCGTCATCAATCTTTAAAGCTTCCGTTGGTCCCGACGGAAGCTTTTTATATTCACGATAAACAATCCAGATAATGAATACGTCGAACACAGTGATAATAAACATGAGAGCGCTAAACTTATGCAGTATATCGTAAGACTGATAGGTAATCATAATGGCAAGCGCAACAAGTGAGAACGGATACGCCCACCGTTGGTTTCGTAGTAACCCGATTACAATCACGAATTTCACACCGGCATGCACAAGCAAAAACGCTATCGCAAATATATGCTGGCCATTCCATAGTGAATGTACCGAATCGAGGATCATATTGGCGATGAATCCTTTCGGTAAAATACTCGCAATATTTGTCGCAATAGAATTAGCGAAACTTTCTGGAATAGCTATCAACACAATTGCTGCAACAAATTCCGCGATGCCCGTCAGACCTTTGATGATAAGCCCACCCTCGAAAAGTGTATCGAGTAGCGAGTGCGGCTTAAACCACGCCATCTTCTTCGTCCGCTGTAATAGCTACAGGCTTCAACAGCTTCGGAGAATCCACTTTGCTGTATGAAATATACATAACTAAACATGCGATCGCCGTTAGGAATATCGCGCTCGTACCGATAGTCCCTAGATTCAACCCACCATCGCTCGTTGCCTGCGACATGAAATCACCAATTGATGCACCGAGTGGACGCGTCAGGATATATGCCAACCAGAACGCTAGTACGGCATTCAGTTTAAATTTGTAATGTGCAAATGCAATTGTGGCAATGATCCCAGCAAAGATGAGTGCTGACGGGAAGTAGCCAATCGCAAATTGTTCCGCAACGAGGTCACCACCAGCCGTACCCAATGCAAACGTAAACAGAATTGCTAGCCAGTAGAATGACTCTCGCCTCGAAGTCCTAATACTGTGGATGGACAATGTTTTCTCCGATTTGTACCAGATGAAAAACGTTATCGCCAGCGCAATTGAAAACCCGATTGTACTAGCCACAAGAGGGACGCCAAGATTATCCGAAAGATTATCTGTAATGAGCGTACCAACGACGCTCAGTAAAACAACAACCATCCAGTAGGTCGAAGGGTTATATTTTTTCATTCGGAACTGTGCAACGAGGAAGGCAATCAAAATTGCACCCATGACGTAGGTAGTGTTTGTCAGCCCAAAGCCAAGTGTCATATTCAGGTAGTCAGCCGCTGTTTCGCCCACTGTAGTACAGAGGATTTTGATAATCCAAAAATAAATTGTTATTTCTGGGACTTTACTCAGAAGTGTTTTTGTAGAATTTTGCATATATATTATATTTTAATTGTTCAAACATGAGAACAGCGTGAGTGGCGTGTAAATATGTATATTGTTTCTTTTGCAATTTTGTTTTATAATATAACTATCCAGGTTTCTCATTTGAGTGCCTGTGTATTGTGAACGACTAGGTGAAGGGAATCGCCATGCATTTGCATTTTGGGCCAGGACTGCTCGTAATTGCTTCCTTGGTTTGGTCGATCGGGGTATGTACCCCATCGAAACTATGGAGGTTTGTCACAGGGCTCGTACTCGTGCTTTTGGTCGTCGTCGCGCTCATGACAATGGGCAGTAGCTGGTGGGTTGCGGTGATCGCTGGAGCAATCGCTTGCGTTGGGCATATGATATCGCCCTTCGCACTCGACAGGCTCAGCATATGGATGGCCATACTGGACATCCGATCACTACCAACAGCCGACGCATCACAAATCAACGCCGCCGACTAGCGAACAGGCCGCCTGGTTATCTACCAGCTCTTTCGCTTCGGCGGCCTTTCGTTTTTATAGCCTACCCCCGCAACCATGAAAATACCCCCATCTTTCGATGAGGGAATTTTCATGGTTGCGGGGGTAGGATTCGAACCTACGACCTTGTGGTTATGAGCCACACGAGCTGACCGGGCTGCTCCACCCCGCGATACATCAGCTATAGTAGCATTCTATCTGTTATTTTGCAATCAGACCAGGTACAAATGCTTAGGTTTGTGCATGCGCACCGAACAAAAATTCGGCCCATTGCTCCAGAGGTGGAGGTGCCGGTAACTCGACTGGGGCGACGGTTGATGTATCCTCTTTGGTCGATTCAGCCACGACCGCAGCCGTGTTTGGTGCGAGTATCAATACCTTTTCCCCTGGCTCGGCCAACCCTAGACGGCGCTTGGCCTCGAGTGTTTGGTATTCATTACTCTTGTAATAGTGCTGTTCGAACTGCAAATTGTCCGTCTGCAACTGCACCAGCGTCGCCTGACGCTGTTTGCCGTCAACCTCGTGCTGCAACTCGTAATTACGCTGCACGGCTTGCACAGACGCCCACGCCCAACTGATGGCAATAACTGCCGCAATTGCCAGGACCATATTGTTCATCGTTATGTATTCGTAGCGAATATGGTAGATGAGCTTTCTTATCTGTTGCTGTTTGTTTTGCATTATTTTCTTCATTATAGCGTAGCAATGTTAAAATAGGCAAAGCGGGGCTGTAGCTCATCGGTTAGAGCAGGCGGCTCATAACCACTTGGTAGATAGTTCGATTCTATCCAGCCCCACCAATTTAGGTCATCTAAGTAACCAACGAGTTGCATTTACAGAGGTCGAGATAGCAATATCTCGGCCTCTTGTGGTCCGATCGCTCAGCTCTCTTTTTTGCCTAAATGTTGTAATTCGCACATGTCACCTCTGTTAAAAGGTTCGAGTAAAGCCTCTATTCGTGCTCCCACCCCTGTAAATGATAGTTCATGGGAAGATGCTCGAACGCTTATGCAAAGATTACGGTTCATAAAAAGCATAAGCTCTATAATAAAATTATTCTATTGTCAAGCGATACGAATCGGAGTATCGTTGAAGTATAACCGGTAACCCAGGGGGGATATGTTCGAAAAAACCAAACTGTTCAGTGACCAAAAAGTGTCTTTGGTCGTCGAAGAAAAGAAAAAGCTTCTCGACGCTGCCATAAAAGAATTCAATGAAAACACGTACAACTATCGGTCGAGGACTCGTACGTTCGATGAGACCAGTTTAATCGCACGTATGCGTATCCACGCAGCAGAGGTAACTGGCTATGAGGCGCGTGTGAAAGGTAACGAGGTAGAGTTTGCCATATCCTTTGATGGTAGTGCGAGCGCTTTCAGGCTTGCTCCAAGTGACTCTAATAGCAACACGACTATTAACCCCACAGTGCAAGACCTAATTTCTGGCACTATGTATGTCCGCGTTCCAAATACTGGCAATGCAGCACAGATGAAGGCAGACTTTTTACCCATCTACGACCAAATTGTCGAAACGTCCAAGCGAGTAACTGTTGAGATAAACGAGTTCAACAAAACAGTTTCGTCTTTGGTTAGTGAAGCTGTCAACGAAAATAAGAAACGCATGGCTCAAGAAAAAACTC
>JAQGGV010000058.1 GCA_028289185.1 Candidatus Saccharimonadota bacterium | reverse complement strand
GCATTAAACACCCGTCCAGTGGTGTTTTCACCGACAGGCACGGTGACTTGTACGCCGCCGCGCGAGACCTTTTGTCCGACGCGTAGTCCTGGCGTGTTGTTAAGGTTCAGACAAATGGCCATACCGTTACGGAAGTAATTAACCTCCAGGAACAGGTCTTCCACGCCCTCAACATCCAAAAGCTCGCGAGCCTGTGGTTTTTCGCCGGTCATTTTGACCTCGACGGTCAGTGCGCGCATGCCGGCGATTTCGCCAACTGGTTGGCCCTTGCGGGTTGCCATATCAACAACCATTACACGGCCTCCCTTCGCTGACGCTGTTTTTTCTTGAGGCTAGTCATGACTTCACGCATGCGGCGGTCTGATTCGCCACGTTTTGCACGGTGAAATTCCAGCATATAGTCGTCCATTAATTCACCGGCGCGCTTTTTGGCCACTGCCATGGCGTTAAATCGACTAGCTGCCTGGGCCAGGCTTGATTCCAGAATGGATTGGGCGAGTGCCAGATCCATCATCGTGATTTCCATCTGGTCGGCAATTTCCTCTAACGACGGTTCAAAAATCGTATCCTCGGCGGTCATGGCGTCGCTTTGAGCTTCCTCGGACATTTCCTTCATCGTCGTTGCTAGGTCGATTTTCTTGATGATTTGCTCACCCAGCGAAATGTACTCCTCGTAGTAGACGATAATCTGCGAATATTCGGCGACGGCCGCAATAACGGGGGTAACATTGATGTATTTGTCGGTTTCGGGCAGTTTAAAGAAGCGTTTATAATTGACACCTTTTTGACGCAAAACGGTTGCTCCGTGCGATCCCAGGACAATCACATCGGTCGTTTTTTCGTCGTAATCGCTCAGCATTGTTTCAACCAAACGCGAGTCGATATCACCAGAGAGGCCGCCTTCACCAGATATAATCACAAAGACTTTTTTGAACCCGTCATAGATTTCGTTGCGGTTGGTGATTTGCTGAGTCGGATCGGTGCGAAGGGCGCTGTAGCGTTGCCATAGCAGATGAAAGAACGCCTGAGCCTCGGCGGTCTTGGTTTTGACCTTGGCAACCTGTGTCGATGCGAGGCTTTCAAACACGGCGGTTAGGTCGTGGATGGTCCCAATCTGGACTGCTTCTTTTTCAATCTGACTCGGCTTACGCATGGGCCGGCTCTTCCTTTTTGGTTTCGGCAGGTTTTTCCTCTGGCTTCGCTTCGGTTGGCTTGTCCGTCGGCTTTTCCTCGGTCTTTACGTCTTTTTTATCATCTTTCTTTTCGTCCTTTTTGTCTTCCTTTTTGCCATCTGCCTTGCTATCTGTCCCGGCCGCTGGACCCTCTTTGACTTCCTCGACCTTTGGTTCTTCCTTGGCGACGGTAATCTTTTTTAGCAGCTCGGCCTCGATTCGGTCAAAGTCGGCTTCCTCTTTGGCGCCCTTGGCTGCTTCCTTGATAATTTCTTTCAGCATTTTAATATCGATCTCTATCTCGCCACCACTCAGTAGGACGGTTTCCAGCATGAGTTGTTGCTCGTTCAGTGTTCGCAGTTCCTCTGGCGGTTGTTGCAACACTGCATTGATGTATTTACCAATCGTCAGATCGATTTTGGTTTCCTTGGACAGCTGGGACGAGAAGTGCGAGAATTCCTCGGCTTGTTTGTATCTCGCCAGCGCCTTGAACAATGTACCCGATAGACGTTTGTAGCGCCTGGTCTGCGCGTTACCGCCGACACGGGACACCGACAGACCAGCGTTGACCGCTGGGCGTTTACCTTGGCGGAAAATACCCAGATCAAAGATAATCTGCCCATCGGTAATCGACATAATCGACGTCGATAGGTAGGCGGTAATATCGTCGTTTGGCGTCAGGACGACTGGTAGTGGAGTGAGTGATTTCATGTTGGATAGCAACTTGCCACCACGCTCTAACAGGGATGAGTGTGCAAAGAAAATGTCGCCAGGGTATGAGTCGCGACCTGGGTCGACTTCTTGCAGCAGTGACAATTGGCGGTAGGCCTCGGCGTGTGATGACAGGTCGTCATAGATGATGATACAGTTTTTGCCCTCGGGTCCAACCCACAGGCTTTCGGCCATGGCAGCAGCGGCGTATGGTGCCAAATACGACTGGGTGAGTGACTGGAAGATGTCGGCCATCACAACGATGGTGTGGTCCATGGCACCGGATTGGCGCAGGCCACGCAGCAACTTTTCGACGTCGGCTTTTCGTTTACCAATCAGGACAAACACCACCAATTGGCCACTTTCGGACTGGCTGGCAGCCAGTTGTGACAGAAAGGTACTTTTGCCGGATTTGCTGTCGCCTAGGATAGCCATACGTTGGCCCAAACAGAACGGGAAGAAGCTATCAACTGCCGCGACACCGGTTGTCAGCTGTTCGTTAAGCGGCGAGCGATCCATGATGCCTGGTGCAAGGTTGAACATGCCCGATGTTTTGGCTGTTTTGATTGGTCCCTTGCCGTCCAGCGGTTCGCCAAATGGTGTTAGGACGCGGCCAATCAATTCCGGCCCAACAGGTATTTGTAGCTGCAAGCTTTCCATAACGGCCAGCGTACCAAGTTCCATTCGTTCGGTGTCGACGTTAAATAATGTCACTTTGTCACCGTGAACTTCGCGGACAAATCCATGTTGGCCATCCTCGAACAGGACCGATGCGCCAAGCGGAACGCCCTCGAGGCCTTTGACTTCGATGATGAAACTATTCACCGCCACAACTTCGCCGGTTAGGTTGTCAGCCTCGACCAGACGTTGGAAATTATCATTCTCAAACATGAGGAGCCTTTTCCGGTACGGTAGCAGTGCCTATGCGGTGATATACCTCTATGAATTTGTCGCTGGAATTCATAATTTGACGACGGAACGACCAGTCAAACACACGACTGCCAGCACGCACAACCATGCCGCCCAGGAGCGCCTTGTTGAAATTGAAATTGACCAACACCTCGTTGCTAATCTCCTTGCGACACCATGCGACCAGCGTCTGTTTGATGGTATTGGTTGGGTAGGCAGCCAGAGTAATCGTGATGATTTTGGCATTTTTTTGTAACAGTTCTAACTCCTTGGCAAGTTCGGCCAGCTTGTCTGCTGATGCACCAGCACTGTGGATCAGCTCGGCTGCAGCCTCGGACATGTGCGGTGGCGAAGGGACTTCCTTGTCGCCGCCCTTTTTCTTGATTGATTCGTGTGACAGCCACTTGATACACTCGTGGATTTCGACCACCAAAGCGCCCAGGTCCTGCTCGGATGATATTGATGCAGGCAATTTAAGCGGCATCTTTCAACTCCTTGATCAGCTCATCCTTGTGCGCGGCCAATGTTTCGGTCAGATAGGCGGTCTGCGCACCTAGGTCGACGTTATGGCCCAGCGCCTCTATCAGAAATGCCGTTACGGCCCCGGCCAATTTCTTGTCCAAATCAGCGACCAGGCGCTCCTTTTCGGCGGTGATGTCCACTTGTAGGGCGTCTTCGAGCTCCTTTTGACGCTTTTGTAGCGCTGCGGTTAATTCACCCTGATGTTTGGTGACAGCGGCTGCGGCCATGCCCATAGATTCCTCGGTCATAGTACGCAAGTTTTCCAGGCTTTGGGTGTAGCGCTTCATTTCGACCTCAACGATATTTTCGCCAAGCGATTTGAGGTTGGTGCTGATACCAGTTGACGTGATTTGCAGGTCGTCCTGCAGGTCGCCAGCGGCGTTTTCCAGAATTGCCTTGAACCGAGCTTGCGCGTCCTGCATCATCTTGGACCTTGCAGCATCGGACAATGCAGAGGTATGTGTATCGGGGGTGATAACATGGGTTGTCAGTGTTTTTTTGGTAATGTAATGCTCGTATCCAAAGCGTGCAGCCAGCGCCGCGGCAATCCCGGCGACGAAGAGGTTCAGATAGAGGAAAACTTGTAACATGTGCCCACCCAGGCTCCTATAGCTTTGTTAATATGAAATAAATTGCAGCGATACCGGCCGACAGAATAATCAGGACCAACACCGACAGTTGCAACAGGTTGCGATAAACGCTTGATTGCGAAAGCGGATTACGGCCGATCGATATGATACTGCTCCTAATCATAGTGTAGATGATAGACATAACTACAATCAACATAATGATGAAAATACCACCACTAATGATGATTGGCAGGGTGTCGACTTTTTTGCCTGCGATACCGTCGATGACCTTTTGAACTGTTTCTGGAATGATTGATTTGTCTGGCTGTTTAAAGAAGTACGAGACGTTGACGAGCAATGGTATTTGGGCCAACAAGACTTCCCTTTGGGTACCGTCTTTTAGTTTGACCGTTTGCTTTTGGCCACTGCGCAGGTCGGTTTGGGCTAGGCCAATGATACGTACGTTATCGGTGGCTTTCATGCCGACGCCAGCGATAGGCGAGGCCGTGATTGAATCACCCTGGTTGATCGTGCCATTGTAGTCAGACACTATGACAGGGACGGTTCCGCTGGTCGCAACCTGAATTTGCTTGCCCTTGCTGGTGCTGATTGATAGGAGCGAGCTGCCATCGTTGATGGTCACGCCAAATAGGTTACCTGCATCTTCGACCGTTGAGGGGACTATCTGGTCCGAAGTATTATCCTTGAGGCTGACCAGGGAGCCAATCGGGATAGTGTCGGCGGCGAGGTAACTCTGCGATATAGGGGTGATCGCATAGGCTGGCAGGGCAGTGCACAGCACGATAATACCGAACAAGCCTAACAGAGTGGCAAGCGGCCTGGAAATGATTGCCCCAATTGTGTCTCTGACCCCTGTCTGTATTGGCATATACACCCTTTATGTCCAGTATACCAAAACGCTAGAGGTTCACCTATGCCTAACTGATGTTAGCGAATTTCGAGCAGCCACCTGATTTGTTATCTGTTTGTGACGTGTTTATAGCAGC
>JAQGGV010000037.1 GCA_028289185.1 Candidatus Saccharimonadota bacterium | reverse complement strand
AGCTTCTTAACATCGCTTTTTAGCCAACTGAGGGGAAGTTGTACAGAATTGTTGGTGACTTCGTCGATGGTAGTAAAGTAGCCTGATTTTGCACTCTTGGCTCGGACAGTCAGGACATCGCCTGGCTTAACGCGGATTGACGGGATGTCAACGCGGCGACCATTGAGTTCAAAGTGACCATGGCTAACCAGTTGACGTGATGCACGGCGGCTTGTGGCCAGACCGGCGCGGTAAACTGCGTTGTCCATGCGTCGTTCCAGAAGTTCAAGCAGGTTTTCACCAGCAAGACCTGGACGGCGGTTGGCTTCAGACATCAGTTTGGCGAATTGCTTTTCTAGGAGGCCGTAAGTACGGCGAACCTTCTGCTTTTCGCGGAGCTGAGTCAGGTACAAACTAGGTTTGCCCTGGCGACCGTGGGCGTGCTGACCGGGAATACCGGTCTTTTTGGCCATGATCTTGTGTGCTTTAGGGTGGAGGGCGTAACCTTCTCGCCTAGATTGCTTAACAATTGGTGAAGTATCTCGTGCCATTATGCTCTCCTCGCACCCTTCGGTCGCACACCACCATGTGGGACGCCGGTTACATCAGTAATACTATCGACATTAATGCCGTAGCCGCCTACAGCACGAACGGCTGCATCGCGACCGAGGCCGACGCCTTTGACAAATACATCAACGTTTTTCAGGCCGTATTGGCCGTTTGCAACTTCAGCTGCTTTTTCCGAAGCGACTTGGGCTGCATAGGCAGTACCCTTTTTGCTACCGCGGAAACCACAGGCACCAGCGCTGCTGGTAGCAATAACATTGCCTTTTTTGTCTGTGAAGCTGACGATTGTATTGTTAAAGGTTGCTTGAATATGAAGCTGTCCAGACGGAACTGAACGACGAATCTTCTTGCGGGATGCAGGCTTTGCTGCAGTTGGGGTAGTAGTGGTTGTTGCTTCTGCCATGTCAGTTCCTTTCTACGTCTTGGACGCCGATTTAGGTTGTGCTCCACCAACGGCGACTGCGCGACCCTTGCGGGTACGGGCATTTGTCCGTGTTCGTTGGCCATTGACTGGTAAACCAGATTTATGACGAAGACCACGGTAGGCGTTGATGTCCTTCAAACGTTTGATATTATTCGTTACTTGACGCTGGAGGTCACCTTCAACAACATAATCCTTGTCGATAATGTCACGAAGTTTTTGTTCTTCAGCCTCGGTGAGATTCTTCACCCGAGTGGTCGGCTCGATTTTAGCCGCCGCAAGGATGTCTCGAGAGTGCTTCGGACCGACGCCATAAATGTACGTCAATGCGATATGCACTTGCTTTTCTGCTGGGATTACAACCCCTGCAATTCGAGCCATGCTTAACCCTGCCTTTGCTTATTCTTAGGTTTTTTCTTGTTGATCACACGAAGTCGGCCCTTGCGGCGGACAAGTTGATCGTCTGGACTGATTTTCTTGACACTGGCACGTACTTTCATGAGCGCAACAAAAACTCCTAATTAATTAATATTTCTCGCAACTTACGCGTTTACTGGACGCGGTTCGTCTTTTAAGCGGAAGCTGATTCTGCCCTTCGTAAGATCGTAAGGGGTTAACTCAACTTCTACCTTGTCGCCCGGTACCAATCGGATGTAATGCTTGCGCATCTTGCCCGATATGTGGCACAGAACGGTATGGCCATTCTCAAGTTCGACTTTAAATTGCGTATTAGGCAGTGATTCCACTACCTTACCTACCAATTTAATAACTTCCTTTTGACTTGCCATAGTTAACAATGGTTCATTATACCTGAAAATTTCGCGCTCGTAAAGTGTTTCGAGCAAAGACTTTCGCGTTTTTACCGCGACCCTCGAATTGATATTCCTATTGTAACAAAACGCTTAGCGTCGTCAAGTGCGTTTTACTTGTGCCACAGGTACCCTAAGGGGTCGCTATTCGGCGACTGCCCAGACCAGGATACGCTGGTCAAATACTTTGTCGCGAGGGATCCATTTGCCAGCAGTGGTGATCAGTCCTAGGCGCTCTTTGGTGTTGTCGTAAGGCTTCAGTAGCTGTTGCAGCCCTGATGTGTTTGCCTGTTGCAAAGGCATCGTGACGTTTTTGACGACATCATACGTAAATTTCTTGCCGTCACCGCGCTCGATAGTAATTTTGTCTCCGTTACGGAGCGTATCGAGGCCAGAGAATATACCACTATGACCGATACCAGTGTTATAGCCATCAATGACTACTTGGCCGCTACCTTGGCCTGGATTGGCGCTATTGTTGTACCAGGCAGTGTCGCTGAGGTTTCGAGGCATATCCAGTGTATTGAGCTTATTGAGCCCTATAACTTGTACACGGGCCTTCAGAACGTTCAAGGACGGTATGCTGATATAACGGGGGTGAGAATTTGATACGGTGTAAGCATTGATATCACCGAGCGTGACGGGGGTCTCGTCGACCGTGCTATCCGCATAGCTTGATGCTGGCAGACTGATGAGTGGCGGATGATTACCATTTACATAGTAATCATAGGAATAGTAGCTAACGGCCAATATAATAACGGCGATAACAGCTGCAACGGCAATCCATACCAGATGTAAGTCGCGTTTTTTGTCTATCGATAGTCCTGCCACCCTGGGGCCTATCTATTGATAGTCATCGTATGTGACCATGAGGGCACGTGAGTTGATCTGGCGTAGGCTTTCGAGCGCTACCGACACGACAATCAAGATACCTGTACCACCGATGGCCAGGTTGTTGATGCCGGTGATGCCGGCCTGAGCAAACAAGTACTCGGCAATAAAGGGCATAACTGCAATCAGACCAAGGACCATTGATCCGAACAGAATCAAGCGGTTAACGGTACGTGACAGATACTTTTCGGTTTGCAGACCTGGGCGGACGCCTTCGATAAAGCCACCTTGCTTTTGCAAGTTCTCGGCGATTTCGTTGCTGTTAAAGACAATGCCGGTGTAGAAGTACGTAAAGATGATAACCAGGACAAAGTAGCTAGCTGGGTAAATCAACGCAGCGAGCGTGTTGCCGGTGAACTGACCAGGCTGTGGCGCTTGGAACCAGGCGATCAGATTGTTTGCCAGTTCGAGGAATTGCGCGTTGTTGGTGGCCTTTAGGACCTGTCCGACAAAGGCCGGTAGGCTCAGGAAGGCAACGGCAAAGATGACGGGGATGACGCCAGCGGCAATCAACTTGATCGGCAAGATGCTTTTGACACCACCATAGCTGCTGTTACCCTGGACGCGTTTGGCATAGTTAATTGTCACCACGCGCTGCGCCTCGTTGATCTTGACCAATAAGTACAGCACCATCAGCGAGGCTATGGCTATCACGATACTCACCCAGAACGCGGTCGGATTCACAGGGATATGGAACCAGCCAAAGACGCTCAGTGTGCCCTTGGATGTATCGACGAGTGAGCTACCGAGGGTTGCCAGTGTGTTTGGAAGTTGGCTAATGATACCGGCAAAGATCAGCATAGAGATACCGTTACCGATTCCCTGCTCTGTTACCAACTCGCCTAGCCACATCAGTAGGATTGCACCAACCGTCATAGACAGGACGGCGACGGTCCATTCGATAGGGGTCGCATTGTCCAGAACGGTGGTATTACCGGCCAGAATTGTTTGGCGCAGGATGTAAATAAAGGCAATAGACTGCACGATTGCCAGGGGTACTGTCAACATACGAGTCCACTGGTTGATCTTGCGACGACCCGATTCACCGTCCTTGTGCAGCTCTTCCAATTTTGGAATAGCCTTGGTCAGCAGCTGCGTGATGATGCTGGCGGTAATGAATGGGCTCAGTCCGACCAGAACGATCGAGAAACTGGCCAGTGCACCACCAGATAGCAGATTCAAAAAGCCACCAAAGTCGCTGGCGTTGACGACTGTGTCGATAACTTGCTTCAACTTGGTTGGTTCGGCCAATGGTACAGGGATGTGCGCGATAAATCGATAAACGACAATCAGTCCGAGGACGACG
>JAQGGV010000012.1 GCA_028289185.1 Candidatus Saccharimonadota bacterium | reverse complement strand
ATAGATAGTTACCAGACGCAACGTACTTTGTGGCTGTTTCGAAATCCGGCTTTTCCTTGAATGATTCGACCGAAAAAACACCCGCGTCCTCGTCGATTACACCGTCACGCTCAATATACCCAAAACCTGTCGCGGGGAAGGTCGGCTCGATTCCAATCAGTACGATCTGATTATTCGCCTTTGAAACCTTTGCCGCAACACGGAAAGACCGCGCAAAGCCAGCATTGTCACGAACATGATGGTCGGAATGGATAAATGCGATAGGTTCGTCCTTGTCATGACGTCGAGCAATAACATCGAGTGCCATCACGATACAATGCGCAGTGCCTCGCCTGCCTGGCTCGATGATGAATGCATCTGACGCAAGTTCGCCCAACTGTTCGCGTACATGATCAGAATGACTAGACTCTGTCACGACATACACGGTGTTGCCGAGTCGTTTCGCTCGGTCGTAAGCCTGTTGCAGCATCGTTCGCTCACCAGTTAACTTCAACAGGTGCTTTGGGTACTCAGGTGTCGAGAGCGGCCATAGCCGCGTGCCAGAACCTCCGGCGATAATAACTGTAATCATATGTTCCTCCACTAAAATCTATGGTCGATTATACCTTATCGTAACGCGCTTTTACGATGCACTGCACTGCCCAATTTTCCAATCTTGTAGATGCTCGACATGTTGCGGGGTTTTGCAAGGGGTCGCTTCATTATCCCTAACTAGGAACGTATAGTCATGCCCACGTGGAATCGACGCTGTACTAAAGTAATAATTTTCGAACTGTTGATGATCAAAGGATGAGCCGGAGTGTTGAAACTCAACAGGGTTAATTTTTTGGTACCACAATACTTGCATGTAATTGAGGCTTAGGCTGTCCGTAACGTACAGTGGACCGGCAGCCGATCTGTCATGTGCCTTTGCCAGCGCACTACTAAAAGTTGGGTTGAAATTATCACTAGTCGCTTCGGCATATGTCGGTGAGAAATAAACAGTCAACGCATGAATATTGATTACTAGCACGCAGATTGCCGCAACCGCAATAAACACAGTGCTGAGCAGCCGTCGATGAAATAGTCGTGCAATCACCAAAATGCCGTCGGCCAAGCAGACAATGAGCGGCAAATAGAGAGCGTTTGAGCGATTGATATTGAGCGGTATTGTCAAAAACAGAGGTATGCACGCAATGACCCATAGCAAAAATGGCGAAACCTCACGGCCTTTGGAGCGATAGGCAATATATAGTCGATAACAGATACCGATACCAGAGATGACTATCATCAGGGGCGTAAATAACTTGTAGCCCGGTACGCTATTCCATGCCAAACCATCATCAAATCCAGAGGCGACAAACTTCGCATTTTCATGCAGTGTATTACCTCCACTCACTTCGCTCAGGCGCGTACTTGCAAGCGATGGTATCGAAAACGGTAGGACATGTTCGATTGCCATCGGTGCTTTGACGACGTAGGTTTTAACCTGCGACAACAGAAACGGCGTGGCCATAATCAGCGCAATCACCGCCGCGCCTGTCCAATATTTCCAGGTTGCTTTGGTAAATATATTTTTGCGATTACACACCACCAACAGCACTACGAAAAGAGCGACGACAATCACGCCGATGCCGTACGCATAGAGAGCCAGCGCAAATGGAACAAAGGCAAAGAGTATCCACGGTCGCTTGATACTCGGCCGCAGTGCAGCCGTAAAACTAACAAGTCCTAACAGGATAAAAAACGGCAACAGATTTGATTCAAGGCCCCAGCGCGATAGCAACACGTGCCACTGTGAAACCGCTAGAAAGAACGCCGCAATCATTGCCAGTTTGCGCCCATAATAGTGACGTACGGCGACATAAAACAGCGGGATAGATGCAATACCTAACACAACAGCGACAAACCGTACCGCAAGTGGCGTCAGGCCAAATAACGCAATCACAGGAACTGACAGATACGAATACAGCACGTTCATACCCGATCCCCATGACGGGAAATATGCCGGCAAATGGTTACCCCACCTATCGGCGCCCGTTGTCAGAAGCGAATATGACTCATAGCCGGCCGATATTTCGTCCTGGTTCAAGCCATTGGGCGTATACGGGAATCCCCACAGACGCAGCACAATCGCCAGCAGAACAATCAGCGCGAGTATGATGACTTCCAATCTTTTAAAGCCCACCGATACTTTTATTCTCTGCATAGTAAATACTCGCTCCTATTTACATAGTACCGTACGTTGGCCCAAAGCTCCTCGTACTATGACTCAAGCTCTTCCTGGGCCAGCAATTCCTCTTGCGGAACCGAGAAGCGACGAGTTGGAATAGCGCGAACAACTCGGCGTGCAACACTCTGCAAGCGACGATTCAAGTCAAGTTCCGTGTTGCCAAGTACTACGTTGGCGAAATACGTGGACAGGCGAATTGATGGCGCATCAATATAGCGCTCGAACAGAATGGTCACGCCGAATATGACAGGTGCCGATGACACGATTGCCGTCACTGCCGCCAGATTGTAGCCAAACCCTAACTTTGTCCGTAGTTCAACGAATACAAAAGTCGTGAAACTATAGAGAATAACTAAATGGACGAGATAGAGCGAAAAGGTATACCTGCCAAGAATACTGACACGTTTATTCTGAAAGAACTTGGCAAGCCTGGTGACTGACAATACGCCGAAGACCAGTAGTGACGCGCCTATCGTTAAATAGAACATGTTCCATTTCACCGCGAGGCCTGGGACGGCAAATACTTGGTATACAGTACCTGTAACGATGTTAAGTGGATAGCCCCCCAGAAAGAGCCCACCGACGACAACCACAACAGCCGCAAACGGATTGCTGATTGATTTAACACGACCATTCGCATACGCATCTGCCAACGCCATGCCAATAATAAAGCCCAGCAGCCACGTATTAAATAACACAACCATCAGTGCCACATACAGCACCCACCTATACTTTACTTTGTAAAAGAGCGCTGCAAAACCAAAGACGATGAAAGACCCCAGAAATTCCGTTTGCATTGTCCATAGCACATTGTTATAGAGGTCCGATCCCTGCGTGAATATTCCATAAACACCGTCAGAAATCGCATCTGTCAGATGTGGTGTGAACGTCCACGTTGTTTTGAGCCACCACGAATTACTCATTGCCGCCGCTTCCCTGATGTGGAATATTCCTAGCTTGAACACGACGTAGCAGATCATAACCGATGCCAATGCCGGCAGCATTAGTCTCAGGTAGCGTTTTGTTGCGAGTTTTTTGATAATATCCAGCTTCCCTGTCTGGAAAAAGGCAATGCTGAGCACAAAACCACTCAGTACAAAGAAGATAGCAACGGCAAATGTACCCGAGAAAAATACAGAAATAGGATTGCCATACAGATTATCCTCGTACTGCATGTTTTGGACGACATTCTGTATGGAGCCATAGAATATCATTGCGTAAAATGCCAGTGAATAGTGATAGAGAACAACGGCAATCGCCGCGACACCCCTCAGACCCTCTAACTCATAAAATCTCTGTTTGTTCATAGCGAAAGCTCTTTGTATAGTATACCAGACTAAGCGGTCATATTTCTCGCTTAACAGCGTTGATGGCCTTGATTTTTCAACAGTATGGTGATAATGTGAAGTAAATTAGCGTAAACATAAACACACCTATAAAATAGAATCATGAAGATAGCTCATCCATCATCAAAAAAGCGTCTGATATTTATCAGTCTTGCTGTATTGGTTATTGCCGGCGTCGGCATTGGTGTGTATGCTCTTCGCCAGTCCCAACAAACCGCAAGTATCACCAAATCCTCCCCTTCATCAAGCCTGCAACCGGGGGTATCCACGGTCAGTCTAAATCCTCCAACGGATGCTGAAGTACAAGCGGGTCAAGATGCAAAGGCGCAGACCGTCAATCCTCCTTCTTCATCTGGAGACACACAAACCAACGACTTGAATGCGGTTGCAAACTACACAGGAACCAGCGTTCAGGTGCGAACGACTATATCTGCAAATGTATCCGATGGATCATGTAGCCTAACGCTGACAAAAGGGAGTACCGTCGTTACCAAAGCAAATGTTGGCATTCAAGCACTATCTGGCTATTCAACATGCAAGGGCTGGGACATTCCCGTTTCTGAGCTTTCGTCTGGTACCTGGACCGCCAAAGTGACCACATCGTATCAATCTAAAACCTCCGTGGCAACAGCCGTGGTTGCAATACCGTAGGTCATCATGAAGACTCGAGCTATCATGCAAAGATTAATCCTGTTATCAATGGCTTTTATATCCGTTCTTAGTGTTTTACCTGCTTCTTCCGTGTCGGCAGCAGTGAGCGGGTGGAATCCTGCGTACATCATGGATGACGGCATCATGACGAACAAAAATACGATGACCGCCGGGCAGATCGAAGAATTCTTGATTAGCAAAGTACCCACCTGCGATACGAATGGCACTCAACCCTCTGAATATGGTGGTGGCACTAGGGCCCAATGGGGACAAGCCACCCATGGACAAAGTACATTCTACTGCTTACGAGACTTCTGGGAAGGTGGCCGCAATGGTGCACAAATCATATACGACACCGCCCAAAAGTATTCGATTAACCCTCAAGTGCTGCTTGTCCTGCTCCAAAAAGAACAAGGTCTTGTTACCGACACATGGCCACTCAATCTGCAGTATCGAACTGCAACGGGTTACGGCTGCCCCGACAGTGCTCCCTGTGACAGCCAATACTACGGCCTGACGAATCAGCTCGACTGGAGCGCCAAAATGTTCCGCGCGATACTCAACCAAAGCTCAACCTGGTACTCGCCTTATACCGTGGGAAATAACTTTATTCGCTGGAGTCCCGACAGTAGCTGTGGTGGCACAACAGTCAATATTGCCAACCTCACAACGGCAGCGCTCTATGACTACACGCCATACCAGCCAAATCAAGCCGCACTCAATGCGGGGCTGGGTACTGGCGACGGTTGTAGCGCATATGGAAATCGTAACTTCTATATCTACTTTACAAGCTGGTTTGGCGACACGCGCATTCAGGTCATTGATCCGTTCATCAGCCGCTATACAACCCTTGGAGGGACCGGTAGTATCCTAGGTAAAGCGACAATTAACAAGGTCTGCGGGCTGAAGGATAATGGGTGCTACCAGGGATTTGACACTGGCGGGCTTTATTGGTCACAGAACTCGAGTACCTACGAAAGTTACGGACCGATTAGGCTACGCTACAGCGAGATGGGCAACGAGAACAGTTCACTTGGCTATCCAAACAACCCCGTCATCTGCGGGCTGAAGGATAACGGATGTTACCAAGGATACCAAAATGGAACGCTTTACTATTCACCAAACGTTGGTCACGCCTACGAAAACATGGGAACTATTCGCGATAGATTCATGGCTCTTGGCACCGAAGGTGGTGTTCTTGGCTACCCATCAAGCCCAATGGTATGCGGGCTGCGCAGTGGTGGCTGCTTCCAGGGCTTTGAAAACGGTGCTATATACAAATCACCACTTGGAACATTTGAAAATTACGGTAGCATACGACAATATTATCTACTCGTCGGCACTGAAAACGGTTTCCTAGGCTACCCAACAAGCACCGAGCAATGTAACACCAAGTATAGTGGCTGCTACCAGTCATTTGAAGGTGGCATGCTTTATCAATCAACCACAACCGGCGCACACTCAGTGAGGGGCGGTATGTTAGCAAAATGGAGCCAATACGGCAAAGAATGGGGTGCTCTTGGCATGCCAACATCTGATGAAATTTATGGCGGCGCAGGCGGTTCAAGTCACCAGAACTTCGAAGGTGGCACAATTTACTGGACATCAGCAGGGGGCCGAGCTGTACTGTCCTCGATCAACACTCGCTGGCAGGAAATCGGTGCCGAAACAGGCAAGCTTGGCTTCCCTACGGGCGATACCATGTGCGGCACGAAGGATGGTGGTTGCTACCAACTCTTCCCAAATACAAATACAATCTACTGGTCGCAGGCGACTGGTGCCAAAACCGTTTGGGGAGGCATCTATGCAGCATGGAATTCGGCAGGCAAAGAATGGGGTCGGCTAGGCTATCCAACGACAAACGAGTACGCAGCGTCAAATGGCGACACCGAACAAGACTTCCAGGGCGGATCCATTTTCTGGAACACGACGAGCGGTGTACGCGTTGTCTACAACTAGTTCACACATGGTACAATAAAACCATATAATGCGGAAAATGATAGAGAAAAAATCTGCTGCGGTGGCGGCAAAAGTTCAGCGTGCATCAAACATTGAACTGTTGCGAATTTTTGCGATGATTGGCATCATTATCAGTCATCTAACATTTAGTTCCCCGCATGGTCCGAACATTGTCGCGGCACACAACTATGAAACTTTCTATCTTGTCTTTCTCCAAGCCTCGGGCCAGATTGGCGTACTACTGTTCTTTCTCATCACTGGCTACTTCTCGGTTAAGCGAGACTTCAACCCCAAAAGCATCACAAAGCTTGCCTCGATCACATGGATATATTCGTTTGCCGCATTCGTTTTTGCGCTACTTGTGGGTGTTTTCGGGCTCGGGCAGTTGTTTAATCTAGATGCCGCTCACACAAGCTTTACTATTCAAAATATTCTCATCAACCTGATGCCAATTATCCAAAACAATTATTGGTTCATTACTGCATACATTGTCATTTTGTTATTATCACCAGCACTCAACAAAATCTTGCTCGCAACCACCCAGAAGAGACTGGCTATGGTCTTGAGCGGAGTCACGATAGCATTCTTTGGCCTGAATTACCTCAGTCGCTTCCTGAACCTAGGG
>JAQGGV010000074.1 GCA_028289185.1 Candidatus Saccharimonadota bacterium | reverse complement strand
GGCGGCAGGTGGCGTAGCGCCTAGCGCCTGGCGACACGACCGGTGCGAACAGAACCGCACTCCGTCATCTTGGCTATTGCCCAGCTGGCCAGAAACAGGCCGCCGCCGATGAAGATGGTCATGCCCGCCCTGTCACCTTGCGGCGCGGTCGGCAGATGCCAGGCGTAGAAGAACAGGACGGCGAACGGGGCCGTGATGCCAATAGCCACCACTGCGATGGCTCGCTGCCACATCTTGGGCAGGGCCGGGTTCGCGATGAACAGGACTAGGGCGACAAGCGCACATACGCCACTTACGATTGCGTTCAGCATGATTCCACTCTTTTCTGTGAGTCCAAGATGCCCAGCGGGCAGAGCTTGGTAGCCTACCTGGCTGATGAAATGATTGTAACACAATATTTTCTATATTTTACAATATTTGTCTGTCTGTCATTTCGTGTATGCTTATGCCATGGTAACTACAACGCCCACACCAGCGAAAAAAAGCATCAAACTACCGATTATCCTGATGGTCTGGCCCGCAGCCGGTATTATCCTATCGATTGCACTCTATGCAATATTTAATTTTATCCTTGGTTCGATCGAGCCAGCAAACGCGAGTGATATCACGGCACCGGTTTCACCACTACGAGCAGGGCTCAACATACTGCTATTCCTCGTTGGTGCAGCATCCGCTGGCCTAGGACCGATTTCGTTCATCGTCGGACTTGTACTGCTTGTCTCTCGTAAAAAATAAACGGGGCACATGGCCCCGTTTATGTGTGTCCAGATAGTTTACTGGAACAAATCTTCTTTTTTGATGTTTTTATATGTCAATTTGCGCTTTTTGTAATGGATGAAAATCCCTAGGCCATGGAATGCCGTCGCGGCAATCCCTAACCAGAATAAAAATACGTAAAAACCATGCAGCGTCCCCGTATAACTACCGATCTGCAAAGCCACGGCCGAACTAATAGCCATCAACACCCATGGTATAGCCACAAAATATCGCATCACAAGTACACTATCCATACCTTGGCGCGCAAGCCTGTGGCCAATCAACTGACGTAGTGTCGAAAAGGCGGCCATGAGGATTACCAGTATAAAAAGCGATCCGCCTGATTGGGATAGTGAGCTCGGCAATAGCGGAAGCACGATATATAGGATCGTAAGCACTACATAGTAGTGCCACACGCGAAACGGTGTGTTCTTGAATTTATAATTTAGTAGTTCTTGTAGCTCTCTCATTGCAGTATCTCCTTTACTAGTGTTTGCATATCCGGGGCATAGAATGGCTGAATCGTGCGCGATGTAAACTGTTGCAACACCAGGCGACCCGTCAGGGTCAGGTGATACAGTTTGGATCGCTTGTCTTTGCCGCTCATCATCATGATCATGCCGGCGTCGTCAAAACGGCGCAGGGCACGATAGAGTGACTGCTCGGTGACGGTACAGGTCCCACCAGACAGCTGATCAATCTCGGCGACAATCTGACTGTATTCAAGGGGTTGGCGCCATAGTGACAGCAGCACCCAAAACGTCAAATGACCACGTTTATAGATCTCTTCCCAGCTTTCCAGCAGTTCTTTCTCGTCCTCTGATAGTGATACGTATGTTCTCATACTATTCCTAAGGTATAGTATTTAACTATATATGTCAACACACAAAATTAGCGGAGTGTCAAAAACTCCGCAACGACCTCTGTTAGATTTATTTCTTGAGTTTACCGATACCGAACTTTTGCGCCAACCGTACCACGCCAGTATTCATATGATTACCAAACACTGATGGGTCGGGACCACGGCGAGTATTCGTATTTAGGCTGGCAATTTGCGTCATATCATCATCACTGAGCGAAAAATCAAATACGTCGATATTTTGCGCAATCCTATCCGGATGGACCGATTTAGGTATAACGATCAACCCCAACTGGATATGCCAGCGTATAACGACTTGGGCAGAGGATTTGGTGTGCTTTTTAGCAATTTCGACCAAAATCGGGTCATCCAACAGATCACCACCTGTACCGCCGATCGGACTCCACGATTCAACGTGGATACCTTTACTGGCACAATAATCTCGTAGTTCCTGCTGCTGCAGGCGCGGGTGGAGTTCTATCTGGTTAATCGCCGGCACGGTGTCGGACTCAGCTATCAATCGTTCGAGTTCGGGGATAGGGAAGTTACAAACGCCAATCGATTTGGCGCGGCCGGACTTCTTGATTTCCTCTAACGCATGCCAGGTTTCGACGTACTTATCCGTCTGTGGCACTGGCCAGTGAATCAGATACAGATCAACATATTCCGTGCCCAGACGCTCCAGACTGGCGTCAAACGCCCGCAGGGCATTGTCATAGCCATGATCAGCGTTCCACAGTTTGGTCGTCAGAAATATTTCCTCGCGGGGCACGCCGGATGACGCAATCGCTTCACCTACGCCATCCTCGTTGGCATACAGCGCCGCCGTATCAATCAGCCGATAGCCATTATCGATCGCTGCATGCACTGCGTGCTGGACCTCCTCACCGTTTTTAGCCTGCCAGACACCCAGCCCAATCTGTGGCATCGTATAGCTATCGTTGAGTAGTATTCGGGGAATATTCATCTATAACTAGTATAGTCTGCATTGCCAATTCATGCTTGCATACGCTTTGCTCTTATCTGTTATTGCTTTATATTTTGCCCAAATCGTGGTACTATATATATAGCAAGTTATTCAAAACTTTTTATATATTTTGGTGTGAGCCGACCTGTAGAACGAAGTAGTGTATCTCTCGCCTAAACGCTAACGAAAGGCACACACTCATGGCAACCAAACTATTTATTGGTAAATTATCATTCGATACGACGGACGCGACTCTGCTCGAACTCTTTAAGAAATATGGCGATGTTACCAGCGCCGTTGTCATCATGGACAAAATGACTAACAAATCACGTGGTTTCGGCTTTGTCGAAATGAACGACCTCAAGGCTGCACAAACTGCAATCAAGGAACTCGACGGCACTGACTTCGAAGGTCAAAAAATCATCGTCAGCACTGCCAACCCACCAAAAACGTTCAACGACCGTCCAGCAGGTGGTCAAAGTGCGGGATACAAACGAAGTTGGTAATGGCTGTTAGTTCCGCCCGTCAACTCTTCCTAAAGTCTGAAAAGGCTGTGGAACTACGCAAGGAATTACAGGCTATGGTGGATAGCATGGACTACAACACACGGGCGATGTACTCGCTCGTGGAGTCGTCCGGCGCACAGTTCGTGGACAAACACATCAATTATATGAGTCACTATCCAACTATGGATCACTGGCAGTACGTTTCAAATCTGAAACTCAAGACTAAAGTCCGCAAGTAATTATCCTTAAACTTATATTTATATGCGTAAGCGTATTTCTGTTGACTTTTTATCATAAAATGGGCTAAGATTAGCCCAACAAGTGAGACGGCGGAGCGTAAGCATATTCGTTTGTATCCTTGCTGTTTAACATCACAGACAACCCGAATTGAACCCCCAACCGAAAGGACGGACCAATGGCTGGTCTTCACAGGCTCCGGCGTGGTAGAAGTACCACACTGGCTACAGCGGAAGAGCCAATCGACGCCGAAGTCGTGTTTGAAGTCCTCACGGAGGACCCACTCGATACCCTGGCAGTTTTCAGGCGTATCAAAGAGGGTCCCTCGCTGTCGGACTTGCGCGCCTACCGGAAAGATTTACAAAGCCGGTTAGGCAGAGTGCAGCGCGGATGCGTTGCCAGGTCGAATGTTCTGGCCCGTACTGGGGACCCAGCCGACTTCGACAAACTGCAAAGTTCGCAAGGTTTCGCCAACCGCCTGAGAAGGCAAATTGTCGACGTAACCGAACAGATAGAGCAGTTCAAGCACAACACGGACTCCCCAGCAACGGAGCTGGAAGCGATCGCACTTTTGCCCCAGGTTATCGGCATACGTGCCGAAACACCCGAGACACTCGTGATTACGGTCGTCGCCAGCGCGCCCCTCAAGGGCAAGTACTACCACCTGGGCACATGGGACATTTACTTCGGCAAGCTCGAAGGACTTGGTATCATGTGTCATGATTTCAAACAGACCCTCGACGTGCCCCTGAGGCAAGGGTCAGGTGACATGCCTCACTACCGAGTGAGGCGCGCCATCGAAACCCGCGTCGAGTACACCGAAACCACGTACCACAACTGGCCCGACGGCAGTTTCTGCTTCGGCAACAACAGGGAAGCGATCGAGAAACTGGCCAAGGACCGCGAGTACCTGCATGCAATACAGGTGATGGTCACATACCTCTCCTGGTGCAAGGGCTCCAAATTGGATAACCTACCGAAGTACTTCCGACCACTCGAGGAAAGGGACCTACGGCGATGACCAGTCTCTTTGACCGCAGCAAATGGGTCAGGGAAATCCACCTCATCGGTCTCGGTGGCATCGGATCATGGGTCGCGCTCTGGCTGTTGAAGCTAGGCGTCCCGGAAATCCATGTCTACGACGACGATGTGGTCGAGCAGCACAATACGTTCTTTCAACTGTGGGCAAACGCCGACGTTGGCATCCACAAGGTGCAAGCGTTGGAGGAATACGCCCGGCGGGAAGGCTACGCGACCAAAATCATCGCACACCCCGTGCGAGTGACCGAGGACGGCCAGCTGAACCTGAGAGGCGTCGTGATCAGTGGAGTCGACTCAATGGCGAGTCGCTACGCGATCTGGAAACACCTGAAATTCAATGGTGACGTCGAACTGTACATGGATGGACGGATTGGTGGTGAAGATTTCCACCTATACACCCTCAACCCGTCCCATCCATCGCAGGTCAAGGTCTACGAAGCGTGGCTACACCCCGACGATGAAGCAACACCGGACACATGCACAGAGCGAGACGATTTCGACTCTGGCGTGATTCTGAGCGGCTTCATCCTCAAAAATCTTACCTCGTTCGCGCGAGGTAAGCGTTTGGCAGTGATCTATCATGGAGATCTGTCGATCGTTGCAGGACTCGGCGGGGCCATCCCCGTCGTGCAAATCCCGTAGTACCCAACCAAGGAGATTCAAATGACCGCAGCACTCGCACCAGCTCCCGTCAAGATGACTCGCATCGCCTTGCCGGGCCGCCCCACCGAGGTCCCGTACGTCGCCGGCGCCACCGTCGAGTACTACCTCAAGTCGCTCGGCGCCACCGTGGCCGAGGGAACGGTTCCCGTCGTCGGCGGACTGCCGGCAACCAAGGACACCGTCGTGGACGAGGACGCCGCAGTGAGCTTGGCGCCGAAGCCGAGCAACGGGTAACAACTGACCGCGCGAGCGGTCGTGGAACGGGGCGCCCAACGGCGGGTTGTCTGTGACGACAGGGACGGCGCGTGAAAGAGAAGTGCAGCAATGCCTTCATCTCTCACGCGTCGTCCCGACCCTAACTCAGACTCTGTATTAACAGGGTTTATTTTTTTGCGCAAAAATGAAACACCCCCGGTCAGGATGTCCCATTAACAGGGCCTCCTTTTCGAGGGTGGTAGTAGTGATTGGCGTACCTCACCAGAGCAGTGAATGATCGTTCACGACGCCAAAGCCTCGTGTTGGTCCCCACGCAATGTCGACTGCAAAGTTCCTAGGCAGCACGAAACTGCTCGACGTGAACCACTCCGCCAGCATGCCACGCAGCTCGGTGCGAACAGCACGTTGCGCTTTTACATTGGGCGGCGGTTCGCTCAGGCTGAAGAGCATCCACAGGTCGGGTGCGTTGACCGTGTGTTCGGGGAACAGGAACGGCAAGATCATCACGCCGTGTTCCGTCGTGTCCGCATCCAGTCTCAACACCGCGGCGTTCTCGACAATCAGTGCAGGTAGGCGCCGATTCAGCTCTTCGTCCAGCACCTTTTTCATGTTGACCTGAAAGTTGTCGTCGATGTCCCAGTATCCCATGTTGGCTCCGGGTTTGGTGAATTGGTAGATGATGGGCATTGCCACTCTCCTAAGTTGCGATTCGGATTTCCGTTTCCATCAACACGTATGTGTTAATTATATTATACCATAATTTTATCTTTTCGCTACTGCTATAATAGATATATGTTAAAAGCCACTCCATTCCTCTTGTTCGACGGCAACTGCGCGGATGCCATGACATTCTATCACCAATGTATCGGGGGCGATTTGACCCTGACCAAACTTGGCGACACGCCGATGAAGGATAACTTCCCACCCGAAAAACACGACCGCATCATCAACGCCCGATTAGTATCTGGCGACATCAATATCAGCGCCACCGACTGGATGGCTTCGCCAGAATTCGACCCATTACAGGGCAACACCGCCGCCATTTACATCACTGGACCATCCTACGACGATCTCAAACCAGTGTTCGACAAATTAAAGGACGGCGACAACAACACCCGCCTACAGGAACTACACGCCATGCCATTTGGTACCTATGGCCAATTCTATGACCGCTACGGTGTCCAATGGATATTTAGGGCAGAGAAGTAAGCGCAAGAAGTAGCTAATCTACCTCGTCATACAATTCATATTGTTCATACTCGCTATACAATGTATACTAAATACAGCATATTACTAAGGAGATCCTATGACCCAATTCCTCATCAACCTCACACTTGCACTCGTCACGGCGGATTTGCTACACAATCTGTCCGAATCAGCCAATGTCCGCAACAAAGTCGCGCGACTCAGCGCCTACATCAACAAAAAGTCATATACCGAAATGAAAATGAAAATCGACACCCGCGCTAAGTCCTACGGGCTCAGCATCGCCGGCTTTGTTGTACTAACAGGTATTCCACTGGCAGTGCTGTCATTTATCAATCCGCACGGTGATGGCGCCCTGTGGTATGCAATTATCGTTCTGTTTATTTCGTACTTTGGCCTGGCGGTCATGCTGGACAAATACCACGTCGAAATTGAGCGCGTTACACGTCCATTTATGAAAAGTAAGTAGTCGTATATGGCAACCAAAAACTCAGCGCCCGCTAAATCCGACCAGCCATACGTACAGTTTGGTCTCGATTCGTTTGGCGATTTGCCACGTGATGCCGACGGCAGACTGATGACATACGCAGCCGCTATCCGTCAGGTGATTGACGAGGCCGTCCTGGCCGACAAACTCGGCATCGACGCCATTGCACTGGGCGAACACCACCGATCAGAATTTTCTATCAGCAGCCCCGAAATGGTCCTGGCAACTATCGCCGGCAAAACCACAAACATCAAATTGGCATCCGGCGTCACCGTCCTGAGTTCCGACGATCCCGTGCGTGTTTTCCAGCGCTTCGCCACGCTCGACGCCGCATCCAATGGCCGCGCCCAGGTCATCCTTGGCCGTGGGTCCTTCACAGAATCATTCCCATTATTTGGCTACGACCTCAAGGATTACGAAATTTTGTTCGAGGAAAAAATCCAATTGTTTGCAGAGTTGGTCAAGGAAGAGCCCGTCACTTGGTCTGGCACCACGCGCCCCAGCCTGACGCGCGCAGACGTCTTTCCCAAAACCGAGTCAAAGCACCTGGACACGCTCGTTGGTGTCGGTGGTTCACCACAATCCGTCGTTCGCGCCGCCAAATACGGCTTTCCGGTGATGTTGGCCATCATCGGCGGCTCACCGGACCGTTTTGTGCCATATGTCGATTTGTATCAACACGCGGCTCGGGAATTCGGTACATCATCTGACTTCATCGGTATGCATTCACCAGGATTCATCGCGGACACCGACGCCGAAGCGGTCAAAATCGCCTGGCCAGCACACAAGGCAAACTTTGATCGTATTGGTAAAAGCCGCGGCTGGCCACCAATCACGCGCGAACATTTTGACTACGAAGTTGCCAATGGCTCGCTGTATATTGGATCACCCGAAACAGTCGCGCAGAAAATCGCCAAATCCATCCGCACCCTGAACGTTCAGCGTTTCGACCTGGTCTACGGCGGCGGCCCCATGCCAGCAAGCGCGCGCATGCACATGGTTGAACTCTATGGCAGCAAAGTCATCCCACGCGTTCGCGAACTACTAGCGCAACCAGATAAACCAGCCAAAACCAAAAATGCCGACAAATAAAACCCTCGCCATCCTCGGCGCAGGCAAACTGGGCATCGTCCTGACCCAACTGGCCATCAAGGCCGGCTATTCCGTCTACATCGCAGGATCGAGCAGTCCAGACAAAATCGCGCTGACCATCAAAGTTCTGACGCCTGGTGCCACCGCCGCTACCGTGAATGATGCCATCGACCATGCCGACATCGTCATCCTGGCACTACCACTGGGCAAATACCGCACCCTACCGGCTGGCTTACTTGCAGGCAAACTCGTCATCGATGCCATGAATTACTGGTGGGAAGTCGACGGTAACGACAGCGAGTTCAACAACCCCACGACGTCCAGCAGCGAAATCGTGCAGCAGTTCCTACAGGGCAGCAGGGTAGTCAAAGCCATCAGCCACATGGGCTATCACCATTTGCACGACGAGGCTCGTCCAGCAGGGCAGACAGGTCGCAAAGCCATCGCCATAGCGGGCGACGACGACAGCGACAACCAGGCCGTTGCGACGCTGGTCAACGACCTTGGTTTCGACCCAGTTATCATTGGTCCACTCGCGCGGGGGAATATCCTCGAACCAGGCCACGAACTCTTTGGTGCCAATCTGGACCACCAGACGTTGCAGGCTATAGCCAGCAACCACAAATAAAAACGGGGCACATGGCCCCGCTTTTTACTTCTCAGCGACTTTTTTCTTCTTTTTTACTTCTTTACCGCGGCTGCTGCTGCTTTCTTTGAGTGCTAGGCTAAATCGTTCTGACATATTCCACTTTCGTTAGTTACTGTTACCATTATACTCCTCGTGGTTACATAGTGGGTCCACCAAATAGAAAAGGCCAGGGCCGCACGTCGCTTTCGCAACATACAGCTCCTGACCTCATCTTGGATCGTTCGGGTGTGGTGTCGGCTAGGGCAGTCCACCAGGTCGGCGATGTTCCTAGCGCTTTTCGCGCCGACGTAGCAGCACCGCTGCCAGTAGCATCAGTGCAGCCGCCACGGCGATTACCGTCCATGCCAACCAGCCGTTCCAAAAGAACGCGCACCAGATGGCACCTAGGACGTACCCGGGGTACAGCCACCAGTTGTACTTACCGGTGTAGGGCCACAGAATCGCCGCCCAGCACCCAATCCACAGGAATGCCGGCAATGCGATTAGGGGCAATGTGTCGGCAGCATTCATGGGGTTCATACATAACTCCGTCCGTTGTCGTTCCAAGATGCTCAGGCCAAGCAACTTGGCAGTCGCTCGACTGATATCTATATTATAGCATAAACTCTATACAATGTAAATGTTAACGGTGGTAGGTGTAGCGGCGTGGTCGCGCGACAACGCTACTGACAGCTATCTGGGCATAGGCTGCTTCCTCGTCGCTCATTCTGCCTTTCCAGCCGTTTTTTGCCTTATCATCGAACGCTCGTTTTATTTCGCCTAGTGCAATCAAATCAGCCATGCTGGTTATGCGGGCTGCTATCTGTTCCACGCCCTCCATGTATCTGTCGTCAGGATCGGCATCTGGGTCCAGGCCCAGTGGGGTTATCTGGTATGTATCCGGCTCGTCATGGTCAGCGTCATGGTGATAAATCCGCAGTTCGTGCCGCGCACTGGTCAGACCATGCTCGTCGGTGGTAGTCGCGACAAAGAACGCGCCGTCCAGGAACAGGGCAGCCTTGCCATAATCGGCCATATGCCTGCCTGGTTTGGATATTTTTTTGTCCAGGTCGTGTGCCGCCATAGGGCGGGGGATCAGCGGCAATCCATTGGGACCGGTCGCCGTTTTTAGCATTTGTCCAAAGAAGTTCCGAATCGTGAGCACGCCTTTTGAATCGTCTGTATTGGGGGCGTTTTCGTGTGTGTTTGTTTGTTGCGGTGATGACTCGCCATTGTGGCTTTGCCATGGACCTGACTCGGTGGCCATGCGGTAATATTACGCTTATATTTACCTATACGCAATAGTATTGTTTAGTGAAATTTTTGCTACTCATTTCGCCTGGCAAACGACTCTTCGGTCTCGCGCATAAATATCTCGGCAATTTTGGGCCCGACCCCATACAATTTCTGCAATCGTTTGCCAAATTCATCCTCGTCCAGGCTACTTTCCAGCATCAGTATGATCGATCCTTCGTACTCGCGGATCAGCCGCTCCATGCAGGTCTTCAGCCCGCGCGCCGTCACATGTTCATAACGCGTATAGCCGCCCTGGTGTAGCACCATTGTCAACTTGCGCTCCGACGCTTCCACGATCGCCCATTGCGTATCCATTTTGTTATCAACTAGCAATCGCCACGTGGCGATTGCCGTTTCGGACCGTATCGGCTTGCCAAACAGATAGCACAGCAAAAACCACCGAAACATATCGGTATCCCCAGACAGCACATCCAGGTCAAATTCCGCCGCTGTATGCGATTTACGAATTTTACGTGGCATCTATATTAATTATACGACTCGAGTGGGGTGGGTGAAAAAGTGTTCACTGGCGAAACGGAGGCAAAAATGTATAGTTCACAGCTTAATGCCTACATTACAAGACAAAGTCAATACTGAACGGCTGTTTCAGATACCACTTATGATCATTTAGTGCTCAATTCCCGATCGTATATATCAATTATAAAGCTTGTGGTTAGAATTTAGTAAAATAACTCTTGACATAACATTACCATTACACATAATATAAATATATGGATGAAGGGAAAA
>JAQGGV010000053.1 GCA_028289185.1 Candidatus Saccharimonadota bacterium | reverse complement strand
GCTAGCCCCTGCACCATTCCGTCCTCGCCATTACGCCCATGCAGAATCGGCAGGATAACATCAATGTACAGATCGGTATTGTCACCCTCCACGATGAATTTCGACTGACCCAGAACTGGTAATAGTTGCCGCGCATCCTCGGTGTCAATATGCGCACCGAATTCATCAATCAGCCACCATTTGCCCTGTTGATCAATATAACAGAGGTGAACATCGAACTTATCGTCATCTATTGCGGCATACACATTGCGTGCCGAAGAAATCGAGACTTCGTGTTCCGAAGACTCGCCGCCCAGCAGCACCAAAACAGCAGTACGGTCCATGCATTCATTATATCACTCAGTTATACTAGAGACATGGAGAGAGTACCGTTAGCCGAGCGAATGCGGCCAAAGACATTGGATGAGGTGATTGGACAGACTCATTTGTTGGGCGATGGCGAAATTTTGCGCCAGATTATCAAAAACAAAGAACCCGTCAGTTTGATACTTTGGGGGCCACCCGGCAGTGGCAAAACGACGCTTGCGCGAATTCTGGCCCAGGGAGTTGATGCGGAATTTATCGAAATGTCGGCCGTGACATCGGGTAAAAAGGATGTCGAGAAGGTCGTGGAGCACGCCCGCCAGAATTGGAACTTGCAACTGCGGACGATACTGTTTGTTGACGAAATTCATAGGTTCAACAAAGCCCAGCAAGATGCGTTCCTACCCCACGTTGAATCCGGCCTGATTACACTGATTGGAGCCACGACCGAAAACCCGAGTTTTGAAGTTATTAATCCCTTGCTTTCACGAAGTCGCGTACTGGTTCTGGAACCTCTCGCCAAGGACGAAATTATAAACATCATCAAACACGCCTTGAAAGAATTAAAACAGACGAAAAATGTCACACCTGCCGCAATCGATTACCTCGCAGAATTATCTGGTGGCGACGCCCGTGTGGCACTTGGCAATCTGGAACTTGCACTGGGCATGAACGAGTCGAAGGTCACACCCGACCTGGTCAAAGTCGCCGCTCAAAAACGTGTGCCTGGGTACGACAAAAAAGGTGAGATGCACTATAACGTCATTTCGGCATTCATCAAAAGCATGCGTGGCAGCGATGCCGACGCCACGATTTATTACCTGTCGCGAATGCTTGATGCTGGCGAGGATCCGAAGTTCATTGCCAGGCGGATGGTTATTTTTGCCAGTGAGGACATCGGGTTGGCTGGCAACGGCGCATTGGCGCTGGCTGTTGCAGCGTTCGAGGCTGTCGAGCGTATCGGTCTGCCCGAAGCAAGCTACGCACTGTTCCACGCAGCAATCGCCCTGGCCAAAAGCAAAAAGTCACGCCAAGTCGCAGACGCAATGGCAGCCGCCAAGCGAGCCAGCAAGGAATTCCCCGACTCGCCTGTTCCACTGCATTTGCGCAATGCCCCGACCAAACTCATGAAAGACCTGGGTTATAACGAGGACTATAAATGGGAAACTGGATTTGAGCACAAAAAAGGATTTCTGCCCGATGACCTAAAGGGTAGAAAGTTTGTTGACTGAAGTAGCTTCCATCATATGGTCTTGGGTCGGCCATTATTTTTAGCGCGCCATCGTACCGCCCTAAAGAATCTTGAGGTAAACCTCAGGAATCTTTAGAGACGCCAGCGGATTTTTAATGGCGTGCAAAAACAATAACCGACCAGACTATGCTGGGATGATTACTAGTGCTTCAGCCGGTTCGAGCGTAATTCCAGAACGGATATCGACTCGCCCCAAATCCTCACGAACATTGTTGCTCGATAGAATCGATTCGGCAATCACAAAATCAGTATCAAAGACTTTGACGTGCTGCGTCTCACGGGTAAAGTTTGTCAGCACCACGACAGTATCGTCATCGGTACGACGTGAATAGGCGAGTACATTATCGTTATCGGTATGCATGGATACATACGAACCACGCTGCACGGCATCGAGTTTGTGGCATAACTTCAGGGCTTCGCGAAATAGCGACAGGGTAGACTTGGGTTGTGCGCGTTGCGACGCAACGGATCGGTCTAAGTCTTCTTCGTTAACCGGCAACCATAAATCCTCTGGAGCTACATTCGAGAACCCACCATTTGGCATGTCAGTATCCCAGATCATTGGCGTACGCTCTGGGTCACGCCCACCATAAGGATCCTGTAATCGTTCATACGGTATTTTGGCATCGCGCAGGTTTAACTCTTCACCGTTATAAATAAACCGCATACCTGGCAGGAATAAATTCATGATGGCTGCCGTCCGAGCAAAATCCTCACCTAACCTGGTTGCAACGCGCGTCTTGTCATGGTTGCCGTTCACCTGGTTACCAACAGCGGTTTTTTGCAAACGAGAATAGTAATAATCAATTTGAATTTTTTGGTGGCTGGCGCTCCAGTCGATATAAAAACGACCAAAGTTGAATGTGCTGGCCACGCCCGGCGCAATTGCATCCATGTCACGCAGTTCCGACTCGCCCACATATGCCTCGAGCACCATGCGCAGATCGCGATCCTCGTACTTTTCGTCCTTGAGGACTTGAGCCATTTCCCAGATATACGAATGGAGCGCCTCGGGGTAGTCGGCACTATTGTAACGTAGTAATTGGTCGTACGGGTTTTCGTTCCACTGCTCGTTATATGCGGTATTTACTTCCTCGTTTGGTAGTTTCATATTCTTGCCGATGTGGTTAACGGCGTCCACGCGGAAACCATCAACACCGTGGTCCAACCAGAATCGCATCGCGTCCTTCATGGCTTCGCGGACAAAGGGGTTACTCCAGTTCAAATCTGGCTGCTCCTTGGCAAAGCTATGCAAGTAATATTCCTGACGCTCATCGTCCCACTCCCACTGCGAAACGGGCGGCGTCCACTCATCATGGTGTAGCCACGGCATTTCGCCGCGATCACGCGCCTGACGGTTAGGCATAGAGAAGACCGAAGCCCAGTTATTGGGCACTTGCCGCTCACCGTTTTCATCAACATGCCCCGGGTGCCAGATGTACCAATCTTCGTAACCGTCACGCTTACGTGACTTCTGGAACCATTCGTGTTGGTCAGACGTATGATTTGGCACGAAGTCCGCCATGAGTTTTACGCCGTGATGGTGTGCAACTCTAACCAGTTCGTCAAAATCATCAATCGTGCCGAGGTCTGGATGGACATCCTTGAGATCACTAATATCATAGCCGCCATCCTTCATAGGGGAAGGGTAGAAAGGGGAGAGCCAAATCGCATCGATACCGACTTCTTCGCGCAAATAGGGGATTTTCTCGGCAATACCCTTAATTGAGCCGTGGCCCTTTTGTGGCTGTCTGCCCTCATCCTCATTAAACGACCAGGGGTATATCTGATACACCGCTGCTTGTCGCCATGATGATTTCTGACTGGTCATTTCTTTACCCCCCTAGGTTTTTCATCTTCATCCAGTAGTGCTGCAAGTACGCCGTTTGTCCAACCAAAGCCATCCTGCAGTACATACTCTCCGCCCCCGCCACGTTTGTCGGGACGCACGACGTTGTACTTCTCTACCATTTTACCCTCTTTTTCGTAAAGGTCGACACATGTTTTTACCCACGCGGTTTTTATACGATCCGCCAGATCATGATGGCCGTATTCGCGCAGTCCTTGAATCGTAATCCATTGCATCGGTGCCCAGCCGTTTGGCGAGTCCCATTGCTGGCCACTATCGATAAGCGTCGTCACCAGGCCACCCTCTTTCAAAAAGTCTTTTTCTATCCGCTGAGCCATCGTATTCGCCTGGGCCTGGGTGGCAATTTTGCAATACAGCGCAAATGCGCCTGCAATCGTGACCCGCCCAGTGTGACGATAAACACGGAAATTATAGTCCATATAGAACCCCTCGCGCTCGTCCCACATATACTTCTGAATTGCGGCTTTGCGATGTTCCGCTAATTTCAGATATTTGCGCGCAAGTAGCGGCAGCGACATGCTCTGGTACGTTTCGGCGATAGTCAGTTCGTGATGATACAGCAGGCAGTTTAAATCAATCGGGATAATGTCAGTTGTGTGAATAGTGCTGATGTCGTAGGGGTCGGTAAACCAGCGACTGCTAAAATCCCAACCGCTCTCGGCACCGGCGCGCAGGTCCAGGTACAACTTTTCGGAATTGTTGTGGTTGCTATCGACCGCAGTTGCGATATCCTCGCGAAGTGATTCTGGACGTGGGGTCGTTTTGTTGTCAAAATAGCGGGCCAACATCGAGCCATCATTCATGCGTACTACCCGACGCATGGCGGCCGTTTCCTCTAGTTTCGATAGTGTTCGTCGGCCTTTCATCCAGAATCGGTATTCGGTCAGCATATAATGCAGGTACTCGAGCAGTGTGAGTGTTCGGTTCTGATGCCTCGCGACCAGTTTGACCATATGACTAAAAAACGGCGGGTGCGACCGTGACAGGAAGTACGTGCGGTTACCATTTGGGATAAATCCAAATTTACGGATCAAATAGGCACAGTTTTTGATCATACCATCGACCAAATCCCATCGATGATCAGCAGCCAGGCCCAACATCGTAAAGTACGTATCCCAGTAGTACTGCGCCGTGAAGCGCCCACCGGGAACAACGTATTTGTACGGAATCGCAATCAGCGAACCCTTGTCTCGTCTGTTACGCCGCTCCAGAACCTTCCATAGCTCTTTGATGTGCTGCCGGGGCGTATGATTTGGGTCGCTGTGGTATTCTTTGACTGTCTGATCAACAGAGTAAAACCGCTCGTTGACAAATGCCTTTAGGTCAAAATTGGGGTCAGACTTCTCTACTTCGTATTCTTTGCGAATTTGCTTCATTTTTTCGCGTGGCATCAAATCAACGAATGTCTGGCCATCCCCATAGACTTTGCTTTTTTGGACGGCAGAAAACAGCTCACCCAGGGCGTCATCAGGACTTTCCTTGGTTAGCAACAACGCCCCTGCAGTATTCAAAAGCGCCGATTTAATCGCCTCTTCTTGGGGAATTTTTAATGGTATTTTTGGTATTTTCCTCACCATGTTAGTGTACATTATAGAGGTTATGCTATCATCTAGCAACGACTTGAGGAGTTTAGATTTTGTTGGAGTGCAAGGCAATGACAAAGCGATAATATATATACTCCGACTATTGACAATTTGTAAAGCTTATGCTAA
>JAQGGV010000015.1 GCA_028289185.1 Candidatus Saccharimonadota bacterium | reverse complement strand
CGGCTTGTGTGGATCAGGCGTGTGGTTGTAAATCTTTGGAAAAAGTACACCACCTTGATCAACGACGACTCCGGTTTCGAGTAATTTGTGAATGTAGCTGGCGGTACCAGGCATAAACGGCACCAGCATGTCGGCAATTTGTATCAGTGTTCCGACAGCAGTTGCCAGAATTTCCGACAAATGTTCCTCGGCGTCCTTGTTCTTTTCGCGCTCCTTGGCGACTTCCCACGGCTTGACGCTCTCTAGATACTGGTTCAGACTGCGGACGTTCGCCCAGACTGCATCAACGGCTTCATTAAAGTGCAAGCTTTCCATGGCGTCACGGTACGGTTTCATATCATGCTCGGTCTGTGGTGCATCACCGATGACACCCGCCTGGTATCGTGTGATCATAGCCGACACGCGCTGAACCAAGTTACCCAGGTCGTTGCCGAGTTCATTGTTGTAGGCATTTTCGAACTTTTCCCAGGTGAAGTCACCATCATCCTGCGTTGGGATGTGGCGGGCAAAGAAATAACGAAACGCATCGGCGCCGTAATTATCAATAATTTCGATCGGATCAACAACATTACCGACGGTTTTGCTCATTTTTGCACCACCGACGTTCACGAAGCCATGAACCAGCAGTGTCTTTGGCAGCGGCACTCCCAGGCCAAGCAGCATTGGTGGCCAGATACCCGCATGGAAACGTAAAATATCTTTGCCGACGACCTGAATTTCGGCAGGCCAATACTCGGCCCATTCTGGATGATCGGGATAGCCAAGCACTGTAATGTAGTTTGCCAGCGCATCGAACCAGACATACATGACTTGTTCCGGGTCACCAGGGACCGGAACGCCCCAGCTCAGGCTTTTTTTAGGGCGACTAATACTGACGTCTTTGAGCCCATCTTTGATAAGTTCCAGGAATTCCTTTTTGCGAAATTCTGGGATGATTTTGATACGGTCAGTTTCGATTGCCTCGCGAACCTTGTCAGTAAAAGCACTCGTTTTTAGGTAATAGTTCTCTTCGCTCACGTGTTCGTAGGGCGTTTTGTGATCAGGACAAATACCGTTATTGGCCTGGACTTCCTTGTCAGTAAAAAACGCCTCATGACCGGTACAGTACCAACCCTCATATGTACCCTTATATATATAGGGCGCCAACTTGCCCCAAATCCATTGCACAGCGGCGATGTGGTGCGGGTCCGTAGTCCGGATAAAGTCTGTATACTCTGCCCCCACTTTCTTCATTAGGTCGGTGAAGTTGACCGCCATTTGATCCGTGTAGGCTTTTGGATCTAGCCCAGTCTCGGCTGCCTTGACTGCAATTTTATTACCATGTTCGTCCGTACCGACCTGGAAGCGAACGGCTTTGCCATTTTGCTTCTGGTAGCGTGACCAAATGTCAGCAATCAGGTAATCAAGGGCGTTGCCAATATGTGGTTTGGCGTTCACATAAGGGATGGCGGTAGTGATGTAGAGATTTTTTCCCATTGGAACTATTGTAACAGATACACTGAGAGGAGCCGTAGCCAGTCGGCAATCGAGAGGTCTTCGGCGCGGGAGTCCGGCGAAATATCGGCGCTATGCAGCAATGCTTCGACTTCATCTTTTGATATTCCCAGTCCGCCCGACAGTGACGAACGAAGTTTTTTGCGTTTGCTAGAGAACCCTGCTTTGACCATGCGAAAGAACGCTTTGTCATCCTCGATTTTTACGAGCGGTTGATCACGCATTTTTAGGACGACCACTTGGCTGTCGACTTTTGGTGGTGGCGTAAACATCTTTGCTGGAACAATGTCACCCAGACTCGTTTCGGAAAAAACCTGTGCGCTAATTGCTAGAATACTCATGTCGCCAGGACCTGCCGCAAGCCTCTGCGCAACTTCTTTCTGGACCAACAATACGGCAATCGAGGGTTTGTTGTCGGCCGTCATCAATGTCTGAACAATTTTACTGGTGATGTAATACGGCACGTTGGCAACAACTTTATAATTTGCGGGCAGGCTATCCAAATCAAAACTCAATATATCACCGTTGATAACTTCAAGGTTCTTGCCCGGAAATTGTCCCGGTAATTTACGCGTCAGTTCTGGATCAAACTCGACGGCAACGACTTTGCCGGCCCGACGGAGCAGCTCGGACGTCAATGTCCCAAGTCCAGGACCAATTTCGAGTACCGTATCATCCATGGAAAGTTCTGCCTGATCGGCAATGTGCCGCAGAACATCGTGGTCTTTTAGCCAGTGCTGGCCGAGTGATTTATCTGGCATTTACCACCAACCGTGGGCTTGCTTAAAGGCGTAGGCAGCCTGCCAACTACCATAACGGCCAACAGCATACCCATTGAAATAACCAATCTGACAAATTGGGTCACCGGCCCAGTTCGGACAGGCAGCCGACAACTTGGCTGGACTTGTCTGGCCTAAACCGACATACAAACCACTTGGGTTACGCGATGCGGGGTTCCAATGTGATTCGTGGGTAAAGATATAGTCGATATAGCCATAATTACTTGCCGACATCCCGGCAGCAGCCATCCAGTCCGTGTGTGACCCAGGTGGCAGCGCGGCACCGACGATTTCGACTTGCTCCTTTGGCGCACTCAGCACAACTGACTGAATTTCCTTGCGGCCAACTTCCTTGCCGTTTTGCATGGTAATTTCGTAGGTAACGGTTCGGTGGCCCTTGACGCCAGGTGTCTGAATTTGATGGTACCCGACAGGATGATCGACGTCCTGAACCTTGCTCACCGGGAAGTCGATATCTTCCTCGACCGTCGACGTCTGCACACCGTTACGCCAAATCGCAACCGTCATACCAGGTGTCATTGGCGCGTCCGGATTAATCGAGAGTGTGTCACCCTGCGCGACGTGGATATTCTTTGATTCCAGCATTTTGCCGACAGTTAGTTGACGAGTATAGGCAGTGATAGTTGTTCCGTAGAGGTCGAGCGTAAACGACGTCGCGCGATTGACCGTCAGCGTCACACTGGCACCATCGGCCATCATGGTACCGGTACTTGAGCCAACCTTGGTCGTATCTTCATCGTGCAGCTGAATCCCGGCTGCTTGCGTAATATCGTCGGGGGTCTGAGCGGCAGTCATGACTTTTTGACGGATGGCGCCGTCGATGACAATCACCGGACGAGCTCGGTAGATATTGATTGTGTAGTCAGTCGCGACCAACTGTTCGTCGAGGCCCGGTTCAACTTTATCCTCTTTGACGACGGCGATATGGGCGTCACTCAGTGCGTCGCGAACAGTCTGAGCATGCGTTAATATGACATGCTCGGCGTCACGATCATGAAAGGTGACGAGGCGACCATTCTGGGCCTGATCGCTCGTGGCGGCTCCAACCTGGCTCATAAATATGACACTAAAAGCTGCGAGAATGACCCCCGCGATAGAGAATTTCCTGATGAGTGGTAGGGAAAAATAGTTCGATATACTCATGGATTGTCCACGTTCGTGGCACTCTCTCTATTGTACCGAAATTCTCCACTTTTGTACAATGACGACCTCAGTTAACAGCAGAGAGTTCGTCAATCGCCAAAAACACCACAGCAGCCGTGAGTTCCGGTAATTTGTCGAGTTTATACCAACCAATCTCGGCAATTTCGACAGGGTTATACAGGCTTTTTGGTAAATCGCTCTTTTTGACCAATATCCGAAATAAGGGGGCACTGAAATTAAAGCCGAGTTCTGACTTTTCAATCGTGCGAATATAGTGAAAATTATCGAGAGATTTATGGATGCCTGTCTCCTCGTGTAATTCACGTTGCGCTGCTACCACTAACTCCTCGCCACGATTGACACCGCCACCTGGTAACATCCACCAGCCTAAGTGCGATATGATACCGCGGACCAGCAATATTTCGTCGTACTCATTTGTCACTATCACGCGGACCCGAGGACGGTGAGTAATCATTGTATATATTCGGAGGCCAAGTAGCGCCACTGGACTCAGGATGCGACCAGCGCGTATATACGCTCGGCGCCTTTTGGTCATAGCAACTCTAGTCGTGCGTATTCGGCGTTCAGTTTTTTGACACCACCTCGGTCGAATTTAATCGTCACCGCTAGTCCATCAATTTCGGTAATTTCACCTTCACCGAATGCCGTCGTGCGCACGCGGTCACCTAGTTCAAACGGCAATTCATCACTCACGAAATCATCTTGAATATCCCGCGTATAGGCTGGTTCGTCGATCGCCGCAATCTGGTCGCCCATATCGGCGATGAAGCGCGAAATCATATTGTATCCGCGCTGCCCAAATTGCAATCGCGAGCGCGCATACGTCAGATGTAGTTCCTGCCGCGCTCGCGTCATACCAACGTAGCATAAGCGTCGCTCTTCCTCGAGTTCGGCAGGACCTGCATCATAGACGCGGCTATGAGGGAAGATTCCTTCCTCCATACCAACCATGAACACAACCGGAAATTCCAATCCCTTGGCAGCATGCAGGGTCATCAATGTTACTTTGTCGCCGCCAGCCGCACTATCGGCGCTCGAAATCAATGCCGTTTCCTCCAGGAATTCTGGCAAATCGGCAAAAACTTTGACATCAGATATGAGTGAACCGATGTTTTCCTCGCGCTCCTCTGCCTGGGGTGTGCCGTCGCGCAGATAGCCTTTATAGTCCGTCAGTGCAATCAAACGCTCAATGATATCAGACGGTGTGGCGCTCTGGCCCAGCAACGTTTGGAGTTCATGCAGATGATTACCCAGTATGCCGAGCGCTGTTTTGGCTTTTGGTGTCAGTCCCTCGGCCTCGTGCACATGCGCCAACGCATCAATAACATTCATGCCGGTACTGCCCTGCCATATCAGGAAGCGCTCAAGGCTGGTCGTACCAATCCCACGTGTCGGAATATTCACGATTCGGCTAAAACTCAACCGATCGTTCGGCTGATACACCAGTCGCAAATAGGCAATAATATCCTTAATTTCCTTCCGATCATAGAAGCGCACACCACCAACAAGTTGGTAGGGAATTCGCTGCAAGCGTAGCGCTCGTTCGAGCGGTGCCGACTGTGAATTCATGCGGTACAAAATCGCAAAATCACTATAGCCCCTGGCCTTCATCCCAACTTGCGTGGCAATTCGGCCCGCAACCAAACTCGCCTCTTCCTGCTCGTCATATGTTGCATGGACTTCGACCGGCGCGCCCTCACCCAGGTCGGTCCACAACTTTTTATCTGTCCGAACCTTGTTTTTACTAATGACAGATTGCGCCGCCGACAAAATTGCATTTGTCGAACGATAATTCTGCTCGAGTTTAATCACCATCGCCGATGGATAATCACGTTCGAAATTTAGAATATTGGTAAAGTCCGCGCCGC
>JAQGGV010000047.1 GCA_028289185.1 Candidatus Saccharimonadota bacterium | reverse complement strand
TTTTGAACAGGGCGCCGGAACTCTGTCTGACATTCAACAGCAGCGTCAATGCCTACCGTCGTTTGGATCCAAACTTCGAGGCACCGAACCAAATCAAAGTATCTGCCAGTGATCGGGGATCAATGATTCGTATCCCGCTCGCTAACGAAAAAACTGCTCGCATCGAGATTCGCTCAGTCGCACCTGACAGTAATCCCTACTTGGCACTCTATAGCCTCCTGCGAACTGGCATCGATGATGTTTTGCCCAAGGATGACAAGGCCGATAGACGACCCCGTGTTCGCTTCCTACCCGGTACGATTGGCGACGCCATTCGTTTGTTCAAGGCGAGCGACTACATGACCGATTTGCTGGGTGACAGCGCCAAGGGCAAGTACGTTGACTGGAAAGTTGAAGTATCACATCGCAGTTCCCGCGACCTTGGCACAACCGTTAAAGATTCGGAAGTCTTGTACCACCACGAAGTAACAAACCAATACTTGTGGAATCAGTTTTAGACAGAACTATTGCATTTTAAGTAAAAAGTGTTATTAATAGGTAAAATGAGTGAATCTGATCAACCGGAGAATTCTATAGCTCGCATACCGTCCCAAACGGCGTTTCTGTATACAATTGAGACTCAGTCACAATATGCCGAGGACTTAAGCCGTGGCGAATTAGCCCAGCAAATAATCAAGGAATGGGGCGAATTCTATGTTGATGAAGAGAACGACGTACGTTTACCAAGCGATAGGTGGTTTTCTGACAATAACGTATTCAGCTTCATGTTAGTAGAGTGCATTGAAGGGGGTATCACAAAATACGTCCTGGATGTTCGTGAGGAAGGCATTTCTGGCGATAAACGATATATTTTTGTCGGTAACTCGGCCATCAATTACAGTCAGGAATCCGCTGAGACAGAAGCACCGTCTCAGGAACAGATCGGTCACGACCTGACAAAGTATTTACGCGATCGTTACGACTCGACCAAGATGGGGCAAAGCTCAGAAAAACGAGGCGCAGAGATGTTTGCAAACATTGCAGGCCGCATAAGTATTGAGCATGCGTTGGCGCAACCTGGTGGAACCAAGGCTCGCGTTTACGCTCAAGCAATCGACCCGACAAAGAAAAGGGCTGGCACCCTGGCGCTGTACGAGCTATCCAAGAAATTGGACGATTCCGAAACGTACTACTCTCTAGATGAAGCTGACTTCGTATGGGCACTGCCGCGCGTTATCGCTGAGCAAGTTGTCCGCCGAAAGCAGCAGCAAACACATAACGATGATCAGCAAATTCCTATTACTCGCGTAACCCCTGACGCTCCTTGGCTATAATCTACTGTTGGCCGTTGATGTCGTGGCCGCCAAATTTGTTGCGCATGGCAGCAAGTAGCTTGGTTGCAAAATCTACTTCGCCGTTTTGCGAAGCAATGCGAACGTCAAATGATGCCTGAATTGCTGGCATTGGGATACCTTTACTCTCGGCAGTTTCCAGCGTCCAGCGAGCTTCACCTGATTCTGCCACAACGCCACTAATGCCTTCCATTTCTGGGTTTTCATGGAGGGCTTGGCGAGTCAGGTCATTGAGCCAACTGGTTACCACGCTTGATTGCTGCCATACGTCGCCAGCCGCAGCCAAGTCTAAGTTTTCGTATGGGCCTTCCTTCAAAACACGGTAGCCCTCGGCCAGTGATTGCATCATGCCATACTCAATTGCATTGTGAACCATCTTGACGAAGTGACCGGTTCCGTTTTCGCCAAAGTGTTGGTGGCCACCGTTTGGTGCAGACAATGTTTCAAGTACAGGAGTCAGTTCGTCATAGGCGGATTTGTCGCCACCAACCATCATCGAGAAGCCGTTTTCGAGCCCCCAAACACCACCGCTGGTGCCAATGTCAAGCAGGCGGCTACCAGCTGCGTTGACCTTTTCGGCACGCCCGGAATCACCGCGATAGTCACTATTACCACCATCAATGATGATGCTACCCTTTGGTATAATTGCCAGCCATTCATCAATTTTGCTGTCGATAATTTCGGCAGGAAGCATAATCCACAGCACGACAGGGTCACCATCAAATGCATCGATCACATCCTGATCAGCGTAGGCCGGGATTGCTCCATAGGCTTTGGCCTCGTCAACTTTTTCTGCGCTGCGATTGTGCGCCACGACCGTGTGGCCATTGTCATATAGTTTGCGAGCGATTTGTCCGCCCATTCGTCCGAGTCCCGAGATAGCTATTTTCATATATAGTTATTATATCATTTTGAGAACGATGGCAGTCCTTGCAGGCAAGTAGACTTTGACTCGTTCATTGACGCCAGCAGGGTAGGTAATTGACGTATCAATGCGATCAAACCCGCCGTATTTTGGGTCATCGCTCGACAGTGCGACCTCATAATTTCCCTGGCGAGCGGGCAGCGGATAGTCGGTAAATGATTTTTCAGGATGAAAGTTAAACGCAAACAGCAAATTGCCGCGCATGAAACTCACGACATAGTCCCCGTCGTTGCTCAGTGTGTAATCAACCTCGTCCGACACTACAAAAAGCTGCTCGATCATGTCATGGTCGAATTCGCCTAGGTAGTGATACTTCAACTTTTTGTCGTCTGCCAGATTCCACTGCCGCCTGGCATATTTGTATGACCAGCCGTTGTCAGCTCGCGGGAAGTCGATCCATTCCGGGTGACCAAATTCGTTGCCCATAAAGTTCAAATAGCCGCCATGGTTCAATCCGGCAGTCAACAGTCGGATCATTTTATGCAGCGCTACGGCCCGGTCAATCACCAGGTTTTCGTCGTCGACCTGCATATGATGGTACAGGTCCTTGTCGGCAAGTCGGAACATGAGCGTCTTGTCACCGACCAGCGCCTGGTCGTGGCTCTCGGCATAACTAATCGTTTTTTCCTCGGCACGGTGCTGGTTCAGTTCATGCAATAGTTCCGACACTTTCCAGTCCTCATCGTGCAAGTCCTGTGTATACTTGATCCACAAGTCCGGAGTGCCCATGCTCAGGCGGTAATCAAACCCGACGCCACCATCGGCAATCGGCATGGCCAGGCCCGGCATACCGCTCATATCCTCGGCGATTGTCACAGCAGATAGCTTGACGTCGTGTATCAACTGGTTGGCTAGCGTCAGATAGGCAAGCGCATCGTCGTCGGTATCATCGAAATATTTATCATAATTATCAAACGATTGGTCCAGCCCATGGTGGGTGTAGAGCATACTTGTAATACCGTCAAAGCGAAAACCATCAACATGGAATTCATCCAACCAGTAGCGACAGTTGCTCAGTAAAAAGTGCGCTACTTCTGGTTTGCCATAATCAAACACCCGCGAATCCCACTGCGCATGGTTCCCACGTTCGCCGGCATGGAAAAACTGGCTAAGAGTGCCGTCGTATCGACTAATACCTTCATTTTCGTTCTTGACCGCATGCGACTGGACAATATCCATCACCACGCGCAGACCAGCAGCATGAGCAGTATCAACCAAATGTCTGAATTCATCTGGTGTGCCAAATCGTGAACTTGGCGCAAAAAAACTCGACACATGGTAGCCAAAGCTACCATAGTAAGGATGCTCGGCAATCGCCATCAACTGAATCGTGTTATAGCCAGCCGCCTTGATGCGTGGGATGACATCACGAGAAAATTCACGATAGGTCGCAACTTTTTCCTCTGTACTACTCATCCCGACATGCGCCTCATAAACTAACGGCGAACCATCGACAGGCGCAAAACCATCGTCATGCCATGCGAACTCACTTCCTGGTGCCCAGACAGCCGCATCAAATGATTTCGTGTCTGGGTCCTGCACGGTATAGTTCGCCCAGGCAGGCACACGGAAACCATCACCGCCATTCCAGTACACATGCAGTTTGTAATGGTCCAGGTGGTGCAAAGTATCCGCCGGTAGCGTCAGCTCCCATTCGCCGTTATCACGCTCTTGCAGTGCAAACGCCTCATTGTCCTGCCAATTCGAAAACTCACCAACCAGGTAAATTTTTGTCGCGCTGGGCAACCAATCACGATAAGCCCAACCGTCATCCAACTGATGTAGTCCGAAATAGTGATGACCCACGGCGAAATCAGATACTGGCGTATGTTGCAGAATCTTTTTGGCGTACTGGGCAGTATAGGCAAGTCGACGTTGAATTTTGGCATGATATGGGGCAAGCCACGGGTCGGTCGCAGTCAGTTTTTCGTCGATCGGTGTAGCATCAGCCATTAGCATTATTCTAACAGATAACAAATACCCGCGCTGGTGGGCGCGGGTATTTGGTCAACAAGTTATCTATTTATTAACGGCGGCCAGCGCCAGCAAAACCATTGAGGAGTTGATTGACGAAATTAAGACCTTGCTGCGGCATAACAGCCAGTGGCGCAGGTGCCGGAGCGGCCTGGATTGGTACATCTGGAAGATGTGTCATTGGGATGCCCATTTGTGTATGAACTTGGCTACTGGCACGAGGTGCTGCGGCGGGCGCGTTGTTAAAAATCTGAGGTATAATGCCGGGTATGCCGTTTGCTTCGAGGGCAGCGTTGGCGCCGTCCACAATCTTGGTCGGATGCTGCATGATATCCTGCGCAGATTGCAAACCACCATTTACTTGGCCACTAATCTTTTGCATGTCAGCCGGGATATTCTGTGGGTTTTTACTCATGTCAGCGAACTCATCGGCAATTGGCTCCATTCCCAGAACACCTTGCAAGTCTTGTTTGTTGCCAGGCTGGGCAAAGATAGCATTGACCGCACGACTACCGGCACCATTATCGCCAGGTATATAACTGTCGATGGCTGGACCAAGTTTGTCGACGACATTGTTGGCATTACCATACTGTATGCCGCTGGCTGAAGTAGAGTACGGCAGGACAGCATTAGCAAGTGCATCGGCCTGTGGTGTAATTGGCATACCAGCATCGCGCAGGGTACGCATCCATGGGTCATTAATACCATCTTTATCACCCCAAACTTCGTAGGTCACGCCGTCTTTCACATATGAACTAATGAGGACTGCATTATCTGGGCCAACCACACGGTGGCCTTGGCCAGTCAGCTGTTCGCCCATTTTTAGTACACTTTGGTTACCACTATTGCCAAATCCATCGGCAATGTCAGTACGAACGATCACGTGTGCACCTGGCGGAATTGGTTGGCTGGTTTCCAGTCCCATTGCACCGAGGATTGGATTCATGCCCTGAATAAGCGCGTTTTTGCCCATGCCCAGGTCGCCACTTGGCGTACCCTGCAGAATAACTGTCACGTTATCAGGCATAACACCACCGTTATTAGCAGCCATTTGATTCATGGCGCGAATTGTCGCCTCGGTACCCTGCGAAAAGGCGATAAGTCGAACAGGGGCACCATTTGCACGCTGAACGGCTTCCATAATCCTTTGGGCACCTTCACCGTCGGATACGTTCATCGGCATACCGTCACCACTGATAGGCGCCATTTCTGCCGACCAATACACAGGGTCTTGAACATTGTTCGGATCATAAATGCCGGCAGCCTTTAGGCTTTCAATATAAGCAGTCGGGTCGCCCTGTGTGTGACCACCGATGGGGATATCAACTGTTTGTACCGCGAGCTTAACTTCGGGGGTCTTTGTTGGAATCATATCGGTCATACCACCTGGTGAATGGTGGAAGACATCATAACCAAGCTGGCCAACACGATACAACGCGAGTCCACCAAGGATTGTTCCTATAGTCGCAACTGGCGCCCATGCGGCGATATGGTTCATGTTGCGTCGTGTGTATTTGTACCCACGTTTGAACCGACCATCGCTTTCTTTGCGGGCATACTTTTCCTTGAGCACACGATCACGTTCCATGATATCCTCGTGGCTCGCTGCAGTGGGTATCCAGCTCATACCACGGACAAGGCCACTATAGTAAATCGCGTCAATAGATTTCAGACCAGCCGCGATACGTCCGAGTCCACGTTTTTTGTGCTCGGACACAGGTGGTCGTTCGCCGGACTCAGTCGGAAGATTAAATTCACGCAGCGCAGCAAATTCACCCTGAGGCGCAATAACTGTTGGGATAATCGCGTGATTACCGATTCGCGCCCTCAATAAGTCAGCCGAGTAGTCCTGGGGTTGGGCAGAGACTTCGTGGAGATCCTTCATAAGGTCACGAAAGGCAGAGGAGCTGTCGATTTCGGCGTTACCACGGACATCCTCGTAGGATAATTCGGGCGTGCCATCAACAGCAGAAACAATGTTTGCCATATCGGCATCACTGCTAACAATCGTGGTGGATAAACTCTCGTGCTTATTCATTTCAGTATCATATTAGCATACATTGTCTTTTTTGTCAATATTATGGTAATACAATTACGGGGGTGATGATGTATACTGGTAGAAATGGTAAAGAAACCCTTACCCCTGGTCGAAGTCACTTTGGACCGCATTATTGGCGGCGGCCAAGCTATTGGTACCCTGCTCGAGGGCAAAAAATGCCTCGTATGGGGTGGGTTGCCGGGTGAAACAGTCAAAGTACAGGTCACCAAGAGTAAATCGAGCTTTGTTGAGGGTTACGTAACAGAGGTGATAAAGCCGTCCAAACAGCGCACTCAACCTCGGGACGTAAACAGCTATATGTCGACCAGCCCCTGGCAAATCATGGATTTTGACAGCGAGGAGCACTATAAATCAGCTCTGATCGAGGAAGCCTTTGAACTCCATGATATCGTCCTGCCGACCCCTATTGGCGTCTGGACCGACGGCAAGGATTATGGCTATCGCAACAAGGTCGAATTTAGCTTTTGGTTCGATACCGACATTATGCAGCTAAAATTGGCGTTTTTCCGCCGCGGAAGCCATGGTAAAGTCCCCGTTGATGGCACCAGTCTGGCCGCCGACATTATCAATCAAACGGGGGTAGATGTGCTAAAGGCACTCCGCGCGCTTAAAATCGACGGCCGTGCCCTCAAAACCCTGATGATTCGCTCAAATAAGGCAGGCCAGGTCGCCTGGCAGCTCTATGTCAAAGAGGAAACCATTGACACAGAGGCTATATTTGCAGCAACTGTGGCCCCTCGTACAGTGAATGCCGAGATTATCTACTCCAACCCCAAATCCCCAGCCAGTGTCATCACCAAGCGTTTGGCAGCAACCAGCGACAAAACGCTGACCGATACCATCCTAGATGTGCCATTTCGCTATGCAACCGAGGGCTTTTTCCAGATTAACCTACCGGTGTACGAACAGGCTCTTACAGATATGAAAGAGTGGGTCGTGGCCAATAAACCCGTTGTTGACCTCTATAGCGGCGTTGGTACGATTGGTCTGACAATCGGTGGTGACGACGTCACGCTCGTTGAATCAAACGAGCATGCTGTGCGTGAAATGCAGCGTAATATTGAAGAATTAGGACGAAAGAGCAGTGCCAAAGCAGTCTTGGCCTATAGCGAGGACGCGCTCGATTACATCACC
>JAQGGV010000046.1 GCA_028289185.1 Candidatus Saccharimonadota bacterium | reverse complement strand
GAGTAGTTTGCAGTGGAATGATGCGCCATGGTTCGGCTTTTATAACGTGCAAACAACCGAGAAGTTTCTAGACCAGTCGCTGACAAAAAGTGGCTATGTTCTGATCATGCCGCGCTTCCTGCCGATTATCTTTGTACTCATTGTTCTGGCAGGAATTCTGTATGCTTGGTATCGCCGTCGCCGCTAAACGCTTGGTTACTATCATTACCGTGATGTTCGTTGCGGTTTTTTTGTTTGCGCCGATGACATTTGCGCAGAGTACCATCAAAGCTCAGCTATGTAACCAGTCTGTGGTTACGATAGTACAGCCAGCGCATGATGGAACGGTGAATAATCCAGTTGTTCACTTTACGGGCACAGTCGGCAATGCCAACCAGATTGAGGTGTACGTCGATAATAATTACAGCACTCAAATTCCGCTCAGCTCAGGGGCGACGACGTACGCAAGTGACGTAACAATTGGCACTGGTACGCATGCAATTAAACTGTCTGCAGTTGGTAACTGTAGTGGAGTTACAAATGGCGAAGCCAGTCTGGTAGTCACGTATGAACCTGCCAAAGCTGCCGGTCCGACGTCAACAAATGTATCGGAAAATGGTTCAAAAGTTGGGTCGACAGACAGTACCCCGCAATCGCAATCACCGCTGTCACCATCGCTCGACAACAACCTGAGCTCAATTGGCCAATGGCTAAATATCAAGATTGATAATCAGCAGGCGAGTCAGTCGCAATTATCATTTGTACGCGGTGGAGTACTGGTGGCTGGGCTTGTACTGTCGGTGTTTGGTGTGGCGGCAATCATCGTTGATTGGTTCGCTCGTGCGACGTCTGGATTTTTACTGCCCGCGCTAGCCGGTGCAGGACGTATACTAGCATTTCGTATATTCTTTCGCGTCGTTGGTGTTGCAACCGTTCTGCTCGCGCTTTTCCTGTAATTAACAGATAGTGATACAATAACGTGAGATGAGAACAGGGATTAAAAAAGGATGATTGGCCGAATTGTTATCGTTGTTTCGCTATTAGTCGTGGCTACTAGTACTATTACTGCTGCCGATAGTTTTTCCAGTTCGAATTACAAGATTGACGCCTCTGTCGGTGGGCCACTTGGCGGATCACCGGCCTCGACAAACTACAAAATGGTTGTCAGTGGCGGCGAGAACGCAATCGGAACTACCAACAGCTCTAGCTACAAACTGACCTATGGCTACGTTGCGCAATTGGACCAGGCAATTCAGTTGACCAATTTAACTCCCTCAGTTTCCTTTGGTACACTGACGGCTGGTTCATCGTCGACGGTAGCTCTCAGTTACCAGGTTCTGACGGACGCCCCGAGCTACAATCTGGCGATTAACCAGGATCACGATCTGCTCAAAGGAACCGACACGATTCCCGCAATGACGGGCGGTAACATTACAACGCCAACGGCCTGGAGCGAAGGCACAACAAAAGGGCTTGGCCTGACGATTACCTCTGGACCAAGCGTCCCAGGTAAATGGGGCACTAGCCCCAACTACAACTACGCTGCGATTCCAGGTAGCGCCACAACATTCTATTCGCGCAGTGGTTTTGGCGGTGGTTCAACAGATAGCATTTCACTGCAAGGAAGGGTTGATGTTACAACCGCTCAGGCAACTGGTAGCTATTCCAACACCGTGACGATAACGGCGACGACAATTCCATGAGAAAATTTATATTCGCACTGACTGTGCTGTTCACATTGCCACTACTCACTGGCGGAGTGGCGCACGCAGCAACGACGGACGTCGCCATTGGTATGCAGGTCCGCCCGCTTTTGTACAACGAAACGTTACAGCCAAATCAGATCAAAAAAGGCTTTATCGACGTGTCCAACCCATCCAAGCAAACCGTTACGCTCGACACGTCCGTCCAGCTATTTACGCAAATTGATGATCAGGGCTCACTTAAATTCTATGACGCCGATTATGTCAAAACGGCGCTTGTGCCTGATTTAAAGGAGTTCGACTTGGGCCCACGCGAGGCAGTGCGGCTGTATTTTACGGTCAATAGTAGCAAGCTGCCAGATGGCGACGTGCTGGCAGGTATATTTGTGACCAACAAAACGACGCCACACCCACTCGCGATTACACCGGCCGTGCGTGTCGGGACGCTGCTGATTTTTCAGAACGGTAAGCCTGGCCCACGAAACACTGCGATTACCGATTTTAACCTACCATTCTTCCAGTTTAGTAATGATATCCACGGCAGTGTGTCAATCAAAAACATGGCCGATTCCAATACGCAAAGTGGATTCTTCGCGGATGTGACGCTTGCCGTTTCACCATGGGGTAGTAGCGTCAAAAAGCAGAGTCCGCTCATCACCTCGGGCCGCACACGCCAAATGGACTTCGATGTACCATCCGATCAGATAGGGTTTTACAAACTGACTGTGACGACCGGAACCGCAACCGCGTACAAATGGGTGTTCATTGTGACGGGTATATGGCGAACACTTATTTTCACCATTCTTTCGGCTATTGTAATCCTTGGTCTAGCTATATGGTTTATCATCAGACGCCGCCGTAAACACAAGAAGTAGTCATCCTTGAGGTCGCTCGGTGTTGCATAAGCATTAAAAATGCTAAAATGAGTGACGTAGATTAGCGTAAAAAGCGCTTAATACAAAAACAAACAAAAAACAGAGGTCAATCGATGCACCAAATCGACGGCAAACCCGCAAAATTCGGGTATGCCGGCCTATTCCACCATATCGGCCTACTAAAAACCCTCACTATAGGGTTGTTTATTGTATTTATTACACCGTTTATTTATGCCAATTCTGCCCATGCAACGCAGACGGTTCCGTACAAGATTAACTTTCAAGGGCGATTGACGGATAGCAGTGGTAATATCAAGCCAAACGGCACGTACAGCATGAAATTCAGGTTGTTTAGTGGGTTATCTGGTGGATCGGCACTTTGGACTGAAACACGCGACCACGCTAGTGGACAGCAAGTAACGGTGACGAACGGGCTGTTTAGTGTCCAGTTGGGTGATGTTGCAACGCTTAGTCCAAGCCTGTTTTCGTCTGGAACGTATCCGATGTACCTAGAGGTAGAATTACCATCAACAGCGACAGCCACCTGTACATCAAATGGCTGTGAGTCCTGGACCGAGGGCGCTATGTCGCCACGTTCACCATTTGGGGCGTCAGGCTACGCATTCAACGCCGATCAGGTGGACGGTATCGATGGATCAAGTTTGGCTCGTAATGATACGTCAAACACTTTTAGCAGTGGCACGACCAACACCTTTAACGGTCAGCTGGTTGTCAACAGCACTGAGACGGTGGCGAACAGCCAAATCCTGGGCTTTAACATACAGGGGACGACTGGCAGTTATACGTTGCAAAGTGGTGGAACGGGAGGCTTTCTATACTCCGATGGCACCAACATCCATATTGGTTTGACGGCAAGTGGAAGCAGCGGTGGAAGCGTCACACCGGGAAGTGATACAAATGACATTTTGGTTGTCGCTCGGGCAAATGCCAATGTGTATGGAATCGTTGATAGTGGTGTGGGATATGGGGCCAACTTGATATCTAACCCAAGCTTTGAATTTGGTTGTAGCGCATGGATAGCGTGCAATACATCGACTGCAACTGATGATCCTTATTCTGGGCAAAACGAGTACAAGTATGTGATGTCATCGACCTCGTCGACGTATGACATCAATTCGCGCAAGATTGCAGTGCAACCGGGTGATCAATTGTATACATCTGTCAAAATAAAAACCTCGGCCACAACAACGGGGCAGGCCGGGCTGTATGTCCAATTTTTTAACGCAAGTGGCGCGACTATTGGCTTTAGCGACGGAGATTATACAAATCCTGGAACAAGCTACGTGACGAAATCGTGGGTACATACTGTACCAGCTGGTACCGCCTATGCAACACTTGGTCTGACCGTTCGTGGGGCTGGCGCAACAACGGCAGGGACTTGGAAATTCGATGATGCAGTTATGTACCAAGTAATTCGTACTGGTCCGGCTGTCTTCCGTAACGAAGCCAACACGGCAGGTGCATTCCAAGTTCAGGATGCGGGATCAAACCCAATCCTAACTGTGGATACATCACTAAATGCAACATCGATTAATGCGATTAATGGCAGGACGCTGCCAACGCTTGTTGTAAATCAGGCATCAACTGGTGACGCCACACTATCCCTTGGTAACGCGACAAATACATATTATCTGGGGCTTGATGCAACAGATAACAAATTCAAGCTGGGCGCTTCGGCGAGTACCTTCACTGCTGGTTATTCGACCTACAGTGCTAGTCAGGATTCTGGAAACCAAAACCGCGCGCAGGCATCATTAGTCCAAGCGACAGGTACAGGATCTGTAACGAAACTCCGAGCACACTTTGGTAGCGCCGTTGCTGGCACCGCTCAATTAGCGCTATATGCAGATAATGGATCAAAGACGGCGCCGGGCGTGCTCATGTCGGCATCGAGTAGCGTAACACCGACGGCGAATAGCTGGGTTGATTTTGCCATCAGTAGCCAGACAGTGACAGCAGGACAGTATTACTGGATCGCTTATAACTTGAGTAGTAACACAACAGCGGTAAATTATACCTTTGCCTCGGACGGAATTTCTATCGGTGGCTCTAAAACATGGACATATGGCACATGGGAAAGCCCCTCATGGACTGGTGGCTCTTTTGCGAGTACTCGTGGGTGGGCGGTAAACATGGATATTGCAACAGGTACTGTCACGGATCAGTTCAATTCGAGCGCACTTTCTATTGATCAGTATGGTAATACAAAGATCCAAGGCGTAGCCAATTCGCAACATATTTTCCAGATCCAGGATACAAGCGGGACGCTGTTATTCAACGCTGATACGGCGCATGATCTAGTTACGGTCGCCAAATCCAATACCGATACCACACCGACACTCAATATATACCAGGGTAGTACAGGTGATGCATCACTTGCGCTTTCCAACAGCTCCAACCAGTATTTTATCGGTATTGATGGAAGTGATAGTAACAAGTTGAAACTAGGTAGTTACGCGACGGGCTCGACCAAAAGTGGCCCCGCCACCTTCCAGGCAACAACCGATACCAACAGGGTTGGGTATGTCCTTGCGACACTCGTGCAGGCGGCTACAACAGGTACCGTGACCGGCATAAATACTCGTATTGGAGCAGGTGCGGCTGGCAATATCCAGGCAGCAATATACTCAGATGCAACGACACCAGGCACTCGCTATGCGCCAGACAGCCGCATAGCATCTTCCGGTAGTGTCGCCGTGACGGCGAATAGCTGGGTCAGTGCGCCACTTTCAGCGACAGTTACCGCTGGCCAGTACTACTGGCTGGTTATAGCAGTCGATAACAACGCAACAATCATGAACCTCGCTGCCCCTACCGACGGAGCAACAATTAATAGTTACGCAGCAGGTACATTTGGCACGTGGCCTAGCACGTGGCCTGCGTATATATCTACGCCAGGTTTCGGCTATGCGGTTAATATGGATGTCACGCCGTCACCTCTGAGTGACCAGTTCGCACTTTCGCCACTCTCGGTTACTTCGTCGGGCCAAGTTGCAATCAAACCTATATCCGACTTGACCTCTGCTTTTGCCGTACAGAATAGTCAAGGAAATACGCTGCTGAATGCTGACACGACCAATAACAGCCTGAAGATTTCTGCTAGCGATCGCCAGTATACTGATCTTGTAACTATCGATAACGCGACCAACCAGTCTGTTGCAAATAACCAAAATGCGCTCCATGTGCTCTATACAGGCGGTGTACAAGCAAGCAGTGAAGGAGCAGGTTTGCGGATTGATTCTGCTATTGGCGCTGGTGCGAGTGCAATTGTCGACGGACTGCGTATCACAGCAGCAAATGGCGCGAGTAGTGGCCAGACGCTCTATGGTATCAAACTCGAGGGCCCAACGAGTCCGGGTAGTGGCCAGGAAACGGCAGCGTATGTCGGTACTGGTTGGGACTTGGGTCTAGACATCCAGTCAGGGGGGTTGCAGCTTAATGGATCAGCTACTTCTGACCCGTCCGCACCAGCAACTGATAATCTCAAGATTTATGCAAAAAATATCGCTGGTCGAACAATGCCAACATTTGAGAATTCAACGAATGCGGCGACACCGTTGCAATCGAGTCTTGGCTTTAGCCATGTTGCGCTTTCAAGTGCTGGTAGTGGTGGTGCTGGTTGTGCAGCTGCCTTAACGAGCACTATTGGAACAGTTCCAAATATTGGTAAGATCGGCTCAGCCGCCACCTGTACGATACCATCACCTGCAACAACAAACCTCATGAGTTCGGTACGCCGTACACAGTACTCGACAGGTACGACAACTGCCTCTAGCGTGTATCAAGATCAAACAAGCTCTATGGTGTGGCGGGGCAATTCGGCTGGGCTAGGCGGCTTCTTCTATACGGTACACTTCGGGCTAAGTGCGACCTCGACTAGTAATTACGCCTTTGTCGGTCTTACAAGTGATGTTTCTGGTTCCATTAGCAACATTGATCCACTTGCTGTTGGCGCATCAAATCACAGGGTAGGTATGGCCATAAATGTGAATACTGGTAACTGGAAGTTTACAACCACTTCAATTGGTGGGACACCATCTGCAACTGACCTCGGGTCAAACTTCGCGGTGAATGCAACTGACATGTATGAATTAGCTATATATTCCGCACCAAACGGTAGTTCTATCGGCTATCGCGTAAAGAACCTCACGACAGGGATTGTTACGTCAGGTTCTATTTCGTCAGCCCTACCTGCAAATACCGCGTTTCTCGCCCCCACGATATGGATATCCAACAATACGACCGCCAATTCAACGCTTGACTTAGTGGGTTGGTACCTAGAAAGTGATTACTAGATTATGAGGCGTTACAAAAGTTACATTCCAGGCATTATCATAGGCGCAGTTATTGTGATTATTATCGCAGCTGCAGGTTTCTTTGCGTGGCAGCAACAGCAATCGTCCAAGGACATTACCGACGTGAATAAAGTCATGCAACTGGTCAATAAACATATGATTTTGCCAACTGGTGAAACTCCAGCATTGGTGACAGTTGTCGACAAAACCAAGCTCAATAACGACTTTTTGAAAAAGGCCGTAAATGGCGACAAGGTCCTGATTTATCAGAAAAATCAGCGTGCAATTATCTATCGTCCGAGCGCCGATCGTATTGTTGACGTTGGTCCTGTCCAAATCGACACACCTAGTGGCGGTTCAAAGTAGTACCTCTGTTATAATAGGGTAATGATAAAGGCGGTTGTGTTCGATTGTTTCGGCGTGCTGGTGCGCGAGGGCTGGTTTGCGTTCCTGGACACATACTTTGCCGATGACCCAAACAAACACCAGCAAGCCGTAGATGGTATGTCGCGTATGGGTTCGGGTCTGATGGGCCACGACGAGTTTATCGCGTACCTGGCAGAACTGGCAGGTATTAGCTATCAGGCGACCGAGGACATCCTGACGGACAATCCGCCAAACGAAAATCTATTCAATTACATCGAAAAATCGCTCAAACCTCACTACAAATTGGCGATACTGAGCAATGCTGGTGCCGACAGAACAGTACAACTTTTTGGCGCCCATCGGGCAGGATTATTTGATGCAGTTGTGTTGTCACACCTGGTAGGAACGGTAAAGCCCGATCCAGAGATATACCGTATCACTGCCCAAAAACTAGGTGTTACTGTCGGTGAATGCCTATTTATCGATGACCTACAGCGTTACTGCGACGCCGCACTAAACGTTGGTATGCAGGCTATTGTTCATGATGGCAGTACGAGCGTGACGATAGCGAAAATCGAGGAACAGTTGCATGCCTGAGCTACCCGAAGTTGAAACGGTTCGTCGTGGCTTGCACGAGCTGATTATTGATCGCAAAGTGAAATCGGTTGATCACGATTGGCCCAAAAGCTTTCCGAACGCGCCTGCGGATGTCAGGAATTTCCTGATTGGTAGTACTGTCACCAACGTACGACGCCGGGCAAAGGTACTGATGATTGATCTGTCGACTGATTACACGTTGGTTATTCATCTGAAAATGACTGGTCAAATGGTCTTTCGCGCCGCCGACGTGGCGTTTGGTGCGGGCCATCCAAACGATAGCCTAATCGGCGAGTTACCAGACCGTTCGACCCGAGTTACCGTTACGTTTACTGACGATTCACATCTGTTTTTTAACGATCAGCGTAAATTTGGTTGGGTGCGATTATTCCCGACAATCGAAGTCCCAAACATTGCTTTTATGCAAAAAGTCGGACCAGAACCGCTCGAAGCCAACTTTACCGCGGACCAGTTTGCGGAACGTTTTAAACGGCGTGCCAGATCGCCAGTCAAGGCTGCGCTACTGGACCAAACTGTTATTGCGGGAGTCGGCAATATATACGCCGATGAATCATTGTGGGGCGCGAAAATTCATCCGTTAATGCTCGTCAAAGACGTCACCAAAAAACAGTTCGATACGCTGTATACAGAACTGCGTGCGGTCATGAACCTCGCCATCGAAAAGGGTGGTAGTACGGACAAAAATTACGTGAACGCCGAGGGCAAAAAGGGTAGCTATATGGACTTTGCGCGCGTGTTCCGACGCGAGGGTCTGGCTTGCCCGCGTGATGGTACGACCATTGTCAAATTCCGTGCAGCTGGCCGCGGTACGCACATCTGCCCGACGTGCCAAAAGTTACCAAAAGCTTACGAGATAAAAATATGATTACCGTCCTGACTGGCAACAATAATTACGAAATGTCACGTGCACTCGAAGTCCTGGCACAGGATTACACAGGCGAAGTTAGCCGTGTTGATGGCGATGATTTGGCGCTTGATCGATTGATCGAACTCATCAGTAGCGCGTCACTTTTTGCGACCAAACGCATGGTCATCATTCGTGATTTATCGACCAACAAACCTATTTGGACAGCGCTGGGCGAACGCCTCGATAACATCGATGAAGATGTCCACTTGGTGCTAGTCGAACCATCAGTCGACAGGCGCACATCGACGTACAAAAAACTGCAAAAAGTAGCCGACGTAAAAACATTTACGATGTGGTCGGACCGCGACGATATGAAGGCCGAACAATGGGTAGGTGAGCAAGCCAAATTACTCGGTATAACCATGGATAAAAAAAGTGTACAGACACTGGTGAAGCGTATCGGTATGGATCAGTGGGACTTGTACCATGGACTCGAGAAATTGGCTGTTTTGGATCATGTTGACGAGTCTGTCATACAGGAGATAATCGAGGCTCAGGCCAGCGAAAACGTCTTTAATTTGCTGGACGCGGCACTGCGCGGAAACAGCAAACGGGTGAGTGAGATGATTCGTAATTTGCAGCGCGCGCAGGACCCGTATATGACGTTTGGGTTGCTGTCTGCGCAAGTCTTTCAGCTGGCTGCGTTGGCTGTAACAGACAAGTCATCTGCCGAGGTTGCGAGCGCCATCGGCGCGCACCCGTATGCACTTGGTAAACTAGCCCCACACGCAAAGTTGATGGGCCGCAGTGGGGCACGAAAAATCGTCAAAATCTTTGCCGACACTGACTCGCTGATGAAATCGACACCAACTGACCCCTGGATATTGGTAGAACAAGCCCTCGTCCGAACCTCTTTGTAACAGAGAGTAAAAAAGCGCAGTTACAGGGTGAGCTTATCCTGACACTTATGAAGTACGGCATTTTGAACCAATAGATTCCCAAACAAAAACAGCCCGAATGGGCTGCTTTTGTTTGGTGTAAACCGTTTGCTACTTTTTGGCAGCTGGTTTCTTTGCAGTAGGCTTTTTGGCGACAACAGCTTTTTTGGCTGGAGCAGCTTTCGCAGTTGATTTGACTGCAGGCTTCTTGGCAGCGGCTGGTTTGCTAGTTGTAGCTTTTTTGGTTGTGTTTAGTTTCACACCAGCTGTTTTAGCAGCCTTGGCCAGGTTTGATTTACGACGAGCAGCGGTGCTCTTCTTGATCAAGCCCTTTTTGACGGCCTTATCGATTTCACTCTGAACCTTTGATAGGGCAGCAGCACTTGGTTTTGCGGCCAATGCTTTGGTCGCAGTTTTGATGTCTTTTTTGATACCAACGTTACGCTCGTTGCGAACGATAGTTTGCTTCATACGCTTGATAGCGCTCTTGATGATTGGCATTAATTATTCCTCTTTGGGTTAGTATTACAATCAACGTGAAATTATAGAGTAAAAAGTGAAAATTGTAAAGGGGTGAGACCCGAAACCTACAAGCTTCAGAACATCGGTAAAAATTGTTGACTACCGTATACTGCTCATGGTATAGTTACACCAAACTACCTAGGTTTAAAACAAAAAGTAGCAAAAAAACACCATGGACGGCGCCCAACAACAGATTGTCGATAGTATAACAACCACCAGTAATATATTGGTGACTGTTAGCAGTAATCCCTCGGTCGACGAATTGTCGGCCGCTTTAGGATTGACACTGATTCTCGACAAAATGGACAAGCGGGTCACCGCAATCTTTAGCGGTGGCATACCACCAGCAATCAACTTCCTCGAACCAGAAAAGACATTTGATAACAGCGCTGATAGCCTGCGAGATTTCATCATCGCACTCAGCAAGGAGAAGGCTGACCACCTCCGTTATAAAGTTGATGGTGATGTCGTCAAAATTTTTATTACCCCGTATAAAACGACTCTGTCACAGGCAGATTTGGAGTTTAGCCAGGGCGATTACAATGTCGAAATGGTTATTGCACTCGGGGTCAAGGACCCGGATCACCTTGATAAATCACTTGAGGCTCATGGCAAAATTTTGCACGATGCCAAGGTGATGACAATAACAGCTGGTGCCGACAAGAGCACCTTGGGAAGCATCGACTGGCACGATGACAAGGCGAGTAGCCTGTCCGAAATGGTGACCAGCCTGGCAAACGCACTAAAAAGCAACGAAACATTGCTTGATCAACAGATATCGACTGCACTTTTGACCGGAATTGTATCGAGCACTGATCGCTTTAGCAATGACCGTACATCGTCACAAGTGATGACATTGGCTGCCCAACTGATGGCTGCCGGTGCAAATCAGCAGCTTATCGCCGCCAAGCTACAGGAATTCCATGATATTGCGGCCCCTGCACCGATTGCTGCAGGACCAGATGGATCTGTCAGTGGCGACGGCACTGAACTTGTCATTGAACGCAGCGAAAACTCGGCACCAAGTGCCGGTGAAAAGGTTATAGAACCGCCAACACCGGATCAAGCACCTGTTGCGTCGACACTATCGACCGAGGATGCTGACCAATTAGAACTAGAGAAGCAACTTGCAGGCCTGTCGGGACCATCGACTGGGACTATGGCCGATATTGAAAAGGAATTACAGGATGCTGCCATGAAAGTTGGTGGTGAAACACCAGCTATCACTGATGTTGCAGTATCTAGCGACGAAGTAACGCAGCCTACGCCAGATGCTGTCCAGCCAGCTGTGCAACCAATTGTCACCGAACATAGTGACACTGGCCCTGTTGGTATCGTTTCACCAGATCAAATGCCTGCGATGAACGGCACGATGGCAGGGGACGCCGAGGAACCAAGCGTTGATCCATTTAGTACTTCAGAATCTCTTACCCCCCAGCAGGGTGCAACGATTGCTCCAGCGGTCGGTACAGATGAGGGCGCAGCACTGCTATCGACGCCACCAGCCATCGAGGTTCCGAGCCTCCCATCAATGGAAACAGTCATGGCATCTGCGCCAGAGGTACCCGCACCAGAGCCTCAAGCAGCCCAGCCGGTTTTGCCGGAAATACCAGAACTGCCTCCATTGCCACCGTTACCTCCATTGCCTGGTGATGCATCGGCCCCTCCATTGCCACCTCCACCGCCTCCGCCACCGGTATTTACACCTGGCGCATCCCAAGCGGGCGCAGTATCAGGTGATATCTTTGGTGATTCAGCAGCTCCGGCCGCTGCCGCTCCTGCTCCAGCCGGTCCGGGTCAATTCAAGATCCCTGGTCAATAATAGTTAGTCTTTGACGATAAAGTTATCAATCGCAAGGTTCTGCGCGCGAATGCTTTTTACCCATTCGTAGTCGTGGCGTTGCGTTTCGTGGCAGCGCATAATCTCGTCCACTTGTTCTCTATAGTCGCGCGCATCAACGGTTTCGCCAATTTCAGCAGCAGTGTGACCAGGTTCCATGTAGACAAACTTTGTATCTGTTGTAGGTCGTTCGGATTCGGAGAAACAGAACAATCTGACACGTCGCATAGGCAGTCCCTCATCTCGCAGGCGATAGAACGCCAAGCAGATGCTTCTGGCCGCCACAATGTGGTCGATATGGCCCGTGAAGCCGTTGAGATCCAGGCTCATGAGTTCGATTTCGATATCATCCCGGCCGTTGGTCTTTTCGCGCACGATATCCATAATTTTGGTGGTTATTTCACGGTGAACGCTGTTGTTAAGTGTGCCGTCGATGTAACCCAGGTGGGTCATACTACTGGCGCCGATGAGTTGACCGGCTGCGCGCCATTCGCCTAGGCGAACCACACCCAAATCGGGCGCGTTGTTTGGATTAGTGCCGTTTTCACCAGCCGTCAGGCAGATCAGGTGTAATTCGGTGCCACCAGCAACTTCCTTGACTAGTGTTGCGGCTGGGCCAAAGGCTTCGTCATCTGGGTGGGCGAATACGCCAAAGAGTATCTTTTGCATGTGTCTAGTATACTGTGTACGAATGACAGATGGAATTATATTGATCGACAAACCCGCTGGACTGACAAGCTTCGGTGTCGTTGCGCGTGTTCGCCGCGTTTTGACGCAGCAGGCAAACAAAAAGGTAAAGGTCGGGCATACGGGCACACTGGATCCGTTTGCGACCGGACTGATGATCCTGTGTGTCGGCAAGGAGTGCAAGAATGCTGGGCATTACAGCAAGTTGGACAAGGTTTACGAGGCAACGATTCGACTGGGGCAGACCAGTAGCACTGGTGACCCAGAGGGTGAAATAACAGAGATAAATAATAGCAAACCGGGCCGAGAAGACATCGAAAAAGTCGCGTCACAATTCGTCGGTGAGATCACACAACGACCGCCAATCTATAGTGCAATCAAAATCGGCGGCAGGCGTGCATATGACCTCGCCCGCGAAGGTAAGGAAGTTGAAATTCCGGAGCGAACGGTAACGATTCATAGCTTGCAGGTTGTCGATTACACCTATCCAGAGATAAAAATTCGCACGCACGTCGGTAGCGGCACATATATCCGTACTCTGGCCAGTGATATTGGTAACGTTCTAGGCACGGGCGCATATTGCACACAGCTACGGCGAACATCGATTTCGAAGTGGGATATTGCGGATGCGCAAACACTGGCCGACTTTGGCGTCACTGATTAACCTCTTGCAACACCTCTCAAATTCTGCTACAATACTACCTTAATGATTACTGCAGATAACAAAGCCAAGGCAATCGCGGCAACACAGAAGAGCAAAACTGACGTCGGTAGCGCCGAAGTTCAGGTCTCTGTTTTGACTGCGCGTATTAAAGAAATTACTGAACATCTTCAGATTCACAAAGGCGACCACATGGCTCGTCGTGGACTGATTCAAATGGTAGGCCAACGCAAGAAATTGCTCGGCTACCTAGAGAAGAAGGATTTCGGGGGGTATAAAGCCCTCATTACTCAACTCGGATTGCGTAAATAAAAAATGACCCCGATGGGGTCTTTTTTTATCACCTCTGCTAGACTAGATACATGAAATCGAAATGGCAACGGAGGTTGTTTCGTTATCCAGAGATCTGGGTGCTCTGCGCCCTTGCGCTACTGACACGCCTATGGCAATTGGACTTTCCGCGGGCGATTGTCTTTGACGAGGTTTACTTCCGCCAGTTTGCGTCTGATTACTTGAACGGGCACTTCTTTTTTGACATTCATCCACCACTGGTAAAACTCGTATTCGCGGGTATTGGCGCATTGTTCCACCTCGGTGCGTCTGGTGTTGCGGACGGGGACCCAGGTGGTTGGATACTTCGTGCTTTGCCGGCGTTGGCGGGCGCAGCACTTGTGCCACTGATGTACGTTATCATCCGGCAATTGGGCTTGGGGCGACGCATGGCGGCCTTTGGTGCGCTTCTGGTGCTGTGTGACAATGCATTGCTTGTTGAATCACGCTTTGTCCTGATGGATAGCCTGCTGCTATTGGCGGGCATGGGCGCACTGAGTAGTTATTTGCAACTTCGCAGAACCAAAAAGGGCTTGTATCGCTGGCTGTGGGTGATTGCGACGGCAGTATTACTCGGCACCTTGGTCAGTACCAAGTGGACAGGCCTAGCAATCGCGGGACTTATCTTTTTCACCTGGATCATCGACGGCGTGCTGCGCAAAATACAGTGGCAACAACTCATTGCCGAAGGCGCTGCTGCACTGGCAATTATCGCGACAATTTACATTGGTTGTTTTGCTGTGCACTTTGCGCTGTTGACGCACAGCGGTGATGGTGATGCTTTCATGTCGCAGAAATTTCAGTCGACGTTGGTCGGTAATGAAAACTATAAGGCGAGCGCAAAGATGTCGTTGTGGGACAAAATCGTCGAATATAACGCCGAAATGTATTCGGCGCAGAATTCGTTGGAGAGTGTGACCCACCCCTATGCATCCAGATGGTACAGCTGGCCGTTCGAGACCCGGTCGGTGTATTTCTGGCAGGGCGAGGCACAGAAAGATGGGTCGCAGGGAAACATCTATCTGTTAGGTAATCCAGCGGTCTGGTGGTTGTCTGCTGTCGGTATGTTTACGGCATTAGGTGTGTGGCTGTTGAAGCCAGCATGGCTCGGCAAGCGGCGCAGGTTGGTGGCATTCCTGCTGACAGGTTACGCGCTTAATTTCGTGCCATTCACTTTCATTACGCGCCCAATGTTCCTGTACCACTATCTGTTCGCACTGCTATTTAGCATGCTGGTGACCGTTGTTATGCTGTCGCTACTGTTCACCTGGCAACGCGAAAAGTATGGCAGAAGGGCAGTGACACAAACCTATTGGGCGCTGGTGGTTATCATTGTGCTTGGCTTTATAAACTTCATTCCGCTCAGCTATGGCTGGCCGATGACGCCTGATGATTTACAGATGCATATGTGGCTGCCAAGCTGGCGCTAGCGCATAACGGCAACCATGGCAAAGCGGCCATCGATGTCGCGATTTCCCTTGAGGAATTGGCTGTGTGAGAAGTAATCTTGATCCATTGTGACGTCAATTGGTGACGTCGTAATACTGGCAGGCTGTATGCCGGCCTTTTGTAATTGTTCCGCTGCAACGTCGTGCATGCTGCGGTTATCGAATGCAAATAATGGGTAGTTTTCTGAGCCTGCGGCTGGGCTCAACCAAACGGTCAGGTTGGCTGGGTTAACGCCAAATTCCGACGCGAGGTATTCGATACATTTCGTACCGCCAAATTGTTCCAGATTGTGACGACCCAGGTGCGATATCATCAGGATATTTTTGGTCGGGTCGTGAATGACGGCACCGATGCAGTCGGCGAGTGGCAACAAAATTGCATGATTTGCCTCAGTTACGACGACGGCATCGGCAATAATTGTTGAATCAAAGGTGATGCCATTGCCTTTGTCACTATCCCGAAGTAATTGGTAACGGCAGTAGTCATTACCATCGTAACTGAGTGTATGGAGTGTTGTTTGTGTTGGATCAATATGTTGAGATTTAAGGTAGACAACGCGATTATTTATCGCTGCCTGGCGGTTGTCACCGATTGTTTTCATGGTGCCGTCGCTAGCGGCGGACGTATAAATGCTGATCATATCCGTAGTGTAACAAATTTCCTTGGAGTCCGGTGGCGCGATTGCGCCACCGGACTCCATCCCGGCTACAGGTCGAAGGACTCGAGATCGAAAGGATCTTGGTAGAAGTGTTCGAACCCGCGTGATCTCGACTGTGGCTGCTGCGGTTCCTTTTCAGGGAGGCCGGAGGCTCTGCGCACCGCCGCGGTTGTTTCTCTGCGTTTGGCGCGATTGCGCCGGTTTCGCTTCAACTGAGCGCCGTTCTTGGCACACCAGCGCTTGCTTCTACTTTTCACAACGACTCCGTTCGATAGAACTGCAGGACACGATAATCGTAGCAACTGACCGCGAGTGGGACAAGCATAACCATCAGATACAGTGGCTATGTAAACTCGGGCCTCTGAGGTATAATATGACTATCACTCATGCGATGTAAGTGGTGGATAGAGAAACTCCTGCGAGTTCCTGTACCCGTTACTTAATCGCAACCAAGATAGTATTAGACAGAGTGATTAAGGAGAAAAACAATGCCCACAATCAACCCTCATGGCAAGGAAATTATTCGTGTTACCACGGAACTTGCCGGTAAACCACTGACGCTGGAAGTAAACCGTGTCGGATTCCGTACAACTGCCAGCGTATTGGTCAGCTACGGCGACACTGTCGTCCTTGGTACTGCCATGGTCGGTAGTCGGCCTGTGCAGATGGACTATTTCCCACTGTCGATCGACTACGAAGAAAAGTTTTATGCAGCTGGCAAAATCAGTGGCAGCCGTTTTATCAAACGTGAAGGCCGCCCAAGCGATGAAGCAATCCTGATTGGTCGTTTGATTGATCGTCCGATTCGTCCACTGTTTCCAAAGGGATACCGCCAGGAAGTCCAAGTTGTTGCGAGCGTCCTATCAATGGATCCAAGCTTCCGCCCTGATTCAATCGCCATGATTGCAGCCAGCGCTGCATTGATGCTGACTGGCACACCATTTGATGGCCCTGTCGCCGGCCTGCGTATCGCGCATGTCGATGGCAAATTCAAAGCCTTCGCGAGTCCAGAGGAACGTGAAGCAAGTGACCTCGACCTAGTCGTTGCCGGTATCGAAAGCGGTATCACAATGGTTGAAGCTGGTGCCAACGAAGTCTCTGAGGAAGTCGTCGCTGAAGCGCTTGCTTGGGCGTTCAAGGAATACCAACCAGCTATCGAAGCGCAAAAGGAATTGGCTGCAAAAGTTGCTCCAGTTGCGCAGGAATACACATTGATTTTGCCAAACGAAGAAATTCAAAAGAATGCCAATGAATGGACCGAAGGTAAGCTTGGCGCTGCTCTCCATAAGCCATACCCAGAACGAAACGAGATGGTCAACAATCTGCGTTGGGAATACCACAAAGCAATGGCTGACAAAATCGGCGAAGACGAATATCAGAAGCTTCACGACGAATACGATGAAGCTTTCACAAAATCACTTCATGAAGATGTCCGCATACACATTGTCGAATCAGGTACGCGTCCAGACGGCCGTAAACTGACCGAAATCCGCCAACTATCATCAGAAGTCGGCGTACTGCCACGTACTCACGGTTCGTCTATCTTTACCCGCGGCATGACACAGGGTATGAACATTATCACGCTGGCACCACTGAGCTATGCCCAGATGATTGACACGATGGAAGTCAATGACGGTGAACGCCGTTACATGCACCATTACAACGCTCCTGGCTATACTGTTGGTGAAGTGCGCCGTCTGGGTTCACCAGGCCGCCGCGAAATCGGTCACGGCTACCTCGCAGAACGCGCGGTCCTACCGATGCTACCAACAGAGGAAGAATTTCCGTATGCTATCCGTTCTGTCACCGAAATCATGAGCCAGAACGGCTCAACATCGATGGCTGCTACTTGTAGCAGTGTTCTGGCACTGATGGACGCTGGTGTTCCGCTCAAACGTCCTGTATCTGGTATTGCCATGGGTCTGATGATGGACGGCGACACGCCATACGTGCTGTCTGATATTGCGGATGCCGAAGACTTTGCCGGTGATATGGACTTCAAGGTAACGGGAACCTCTGAGGGCATCACGGCTATTCAAATGGACATGAAAGTTCACGGTTTGCCTGTTGAAATCCTCGAGCAAGCACTCCAAGCTTCAAAACCTGGGCGTGCGCATATCCTCGAACACATGCTGACCACACTTGCAGAACCACGAAAAACACTGAGTCCATTTGCGCCACGCATCGAAAAGATCAAAATCAATCCTGATAAGATTGGTGCAGTTATTGGTAAGGGCGGCGAAACAATCAACAGGATTACCAGCGAAACTGGTTCGATGATTGATATCAAGGACGACGGACTCATTACGGTTGCCGGTACCGATGCCGAGGGTATCGAGCGAGCACTTGAATGGATTCGTGGCCTGACCGAAGAGCCAGAGGTCGGCAAGATTTACGAAGGTAGAGTTGTCACGATCAAGGAATTCGGCGCATTTGTGAACATCATGCCTGGTACTGACGGCATGGTCCACATCAGCCAACTATCAAAGGACCGTGTAGAGCGAGTCGAAGATGTTTTGACTGAAGGCCAAATGGTTAAAGTCAAACTAACTGGTATCGACGACCGCGGGCGATTAAGCCTGAGTATCAAAGACGTCGAAGAGTAGACTAAATCCGTTTGTGATTAAGGTTAATGCTGCTACAATGGCAGCATTAGCTTTATAAAATAAACATATGGATATAACCCCTCCCCAGCCTAGCCAATCGACACCAAATCCTTCACAGGATCCCTTGGATGCGGCCAAGGCAAGCGAGCTGGATGTCGACGCTACGGCAGCTGCACAAACAACACCGATTTTTACGGCAACAGTAGCCGATATGAATATTGCCCAGTCGCATATCAAGTCAGGTAAAAGCTTCAAGCTTCCGGTTACGATTGTTGTGGTCGTTTTGCTGTTGGTACTCGCAGGTGGATTTGGTGGCGCATACTATTATTTCTTTGCGAGATTGCAAAACAGTGATTATGACACAGCAGCCGGCCAGGCTGATGTACTCGTAAGTGATGTCAAGGCAACGTCAAACATCACGGATACACTCAGGAACCAGCAGCCAACTTTGGACACTTCGAAGCCACCTGTATCCGTTGCCGATATGCTACAAAAAATGGAAACGAAAGTTTCTGCTGGCGATATTAAGCATGTTGCAGACGTAAGTTTACAGGTTCAGGACTACATCGCAAACCTCGCAAAGCTAAAATCATCCGATGCAGTAATCAGGGACGGGGCAATTGGTGCGGAGTACGCGAATGATGCCGCGAAGATTGAGGCATATGGTTCGAACATGGCGGACATCTCGAAATCCATCGGGACTTATCTAACGGTTGAATCAAAATGGAATACGTTTGCAACCAGCATAACGACCATCAAGTCGATGGGTGACTACGATACTCTCACTAAGGATCTGACGGAGTATTTGCAGCAACAGGCGACCGTGCCAGTAAAGGATTTCAGTGACACAGTTTATAAATCGCTGCGTGATTACATGCAGGGGGCGATGGCCGATACACGAACGGCTCTCATTGCGTATCTCGAGAATAACTCAAAACAGTATTCACTTGGGATACAGAAGTTAGAGACCGACAAAAGCAATGCCGCAGTGGTCGCCAAGCAGGCGCAAGCCTATACGTTCAAGATGCCGGACGACCCAACATCATCACTACAGAATCTACAGTCTGCTATCAACGACCGCAAAAATGTCTTTTGGCGTTAGCTCTTTTTGAGCAAATAATAAGGAGTTGAGGATACCGTGTCACCACGCTGGGCGCGAACTTCCCAGTTATCCAATTCCAACGCATTGCCCAGCCAAGACCAGCCTGCGTTGCCCCCAGATGTCACTATTGAGTAGGGTAGGAAGCGCTTGTAACCAGAACTATTTGTCAGCTGAATTGTGCATGCGTTGCCCGTGGCAATGGTGCAGCCGCTACTGAGTGTGTCCCCGGCGAATGTCTGGTGTTCCGATGTTGCGGATCCTGACTGCAGCAGGGCTGGCACCGTACTAACTGTAGCGTTCAGGGTCGTCGCGATACTGAGGGCGCTGCTAGCATTGATGATGCCATGGCCAAATTGTTCGTCATAAAAGAGTCCGTTCATATTCGCGGGTTTTGTGGCGGTTGCCTCGATGAGTGCGGTAACATCATTGACCGTTGTTGATGGGCGAATTGATTTGATGAGTGCTGCCAAGCTGGCAACCTGCGGTGATGAAAACGATGTTCCGTAAAGCCCAGATGCGTACAGATTTGTTTGATTACCAGCCGACCATGATGGCGCAACAGGCAGGTTGTAGCCTGGAGCTGACACATCGAGGGCAACGCCATAACTACTAAAGCTCGCTCTGCTGTCGTTCAAAGTCGAAGCGCCAACAGATATAACATCGGGGTAAAGTGCTGGGTAGCCAATTGCGCCCGTGGCAGATGGGCAATTGTCCGATGAACCATCGCCGCAGTTACCGGCTGCTGCCACGATAACAACATTGTGCGCCGAGGCATAATTAATTGCCGTCAGTAGAGCATGATCATTGGAGTACGTGCCCAGACTCAGGTTTATAACACCCGCCCCATTATCAACGGCGTAATAAATCGCGGCCACAATGTCGCTGGTATAGCCTGTGCCATCATCGTCCAGGACGGTGAGTGGCATGATTTTTGTATGTTGATCGATCGCGGTCGACCCAAGCCCATTATTGCCCGTCGCACCGATGAAACCAGCCGTTTCGGTGCCGTGAGTCGTGCCAAGGCCGCTAGAATTTATGCGCCCAGCCTGCGGGTTATTATCGGCTTTTACAAAATTCCAGCCGCGCCAATCGTCGATGTAGCCGTTATGATCATCGTCACAGTTATTAGTGCTTTTGTCCTGTGGTGCGCCGGTCCAGCAGCGATCACCGGTCTTTGTCATACCTGCTTCACCGGGGTTTTGATACCACTGGTTCACTAAATCTTCGTGATTGAGGGCAAAACCTGTGTCGATGTCCGCTACGATGGTCTGATTATTACCCGTTGCAGTGTTCCAGGCTGTCGGCGCGTTGTCTTTGGTGAGTGTCCAGTCGGTTGAGGCCTGTGGGTCGTTTGTCGTGCCAAACATGTGATAGACAAATTCGGTTGAGGTGATGGCCATGATGGATGCCTGTTTCGGTGCGTTTAATGTGGCGGTTTGTTGCTTTGTTTGTGGAGTCGGGGCAGCCGCAGCTGCATCGCTAACCTCTAGCTGAGTTGATTCCTTGGTTGATGCGGTGGTCCGCTGGTAGGCGATAGGCGACGGCGAAGAGGGTTGAACGGGCGCAGGGGAGTGAAACAACACACCAACAAGCACCACGACGGCCAGTGGGAGGAAAGATGCAGGTGATGGTTTTTTGAATGTTTGTTTCATGGCAGTATTCATGCTGCCGATATCCACATATGTCAGTATAGTAGCAGTCCGTTTTTAATACAATAACCGCAGTTAACGCACAACGATTGCTACAATTTCTCTCCCGAGAATGTGCTCAATTGCACGTAGTACAATAGGAATATGGGATTTCTCGGAGATTTAGGCAAAGCATTCATGGGTAAGCCAATTTCGCCTGCCGCGCCGCCGCCTGTGTCACTAGCCGGGAGCCAAAACCAGGACAATAGTGTTGTTGACGAGAACGGGCAAAAAATCATTCCACGTATCGAAATCAAAAGTCTTCAGTCGCGTATTCAGGGCGACCAGCTGATTGTTACTGCGTGGGTGGTTAACGATTCGGACCAGCGCGTTCGGATTGATACCTGCCATCTGCTCGGGCAGAAACGGCAATTTAATCAGGACCTAAATCCACATCAGTCTCACCAACTGACGTTTTATCAAGGACCGGCGCCACATGACGAAAACGAACATCATGCCGACATTATTTATCGTCTGCACGGAAATGGCGACTCGTTCCAGAGTAGCTATCGCATTGATTACCATCTAGAACATGATGGAAAGCGATCGATTAATTCCCTTCAGGATGAAGGGCCCACGAGGGATATTTAGGATGGCAGACAAACAGAAGGAGCTGGATAAAGTTCGTCGCGTCATCCTCGACAACAATATTTGTCCGGAACTAGCTGCAACAGCAACCAATTTGGTTATGGGTGATGGTAACATCAACGCCGACATTGTCTTTATCGGCGAGGCGCCTGGTAAAAACGAGGACGAGCAGGGACTACCGTTTGTCGGAGCGGCAGGCAAGTTTCTGAATGAAATGTTGGCTCAGGCGGGCATGGTCAGGGGAGACGTATTTATTACCAACATCGTCAAATACCGTCCACCAGAGAATCGCGACCCGTTGCCAGAGGAAAAGAAGGCTTTTTGGCCATATTTGCTCAAACAACTACAGATTATCGAGCCAAAAGTCGTCATCACACTCGGTCGGCACAGTATGGAGTATTTTTTGCCCGATATGAAAATTAGCCTCGTCCACGGCCAGGCCAAACGGATTCAATTTGGTGATCACAAAATCGTCATCGTACCCCTGTATCATCCGGCGGCCGCACTCTATAACGGTAGTATGCGCCAAACGCTTATTGATGACTTTTTGCTGGTTCCCGCAATCATCAAAAAACTGAGTGATTAACAGGGAATTGAGCAGCGGAACTTGCCATATTGCAAAAACTGTGCTATTATGGTGTCACTGCAAAAGGGGAATTCCATATCGACCGCTCCCCGTCTTGAATCACATAACGTAATCAAAATTTTGATAACCAAAAGGAGAAAATAATAACTATGGGTCAACGAAGACTCTCTAACGCTGCACCTGATGACCAGAACAAACGTCCACAGGGCCAGCAACGACCAAAATCAAATAACACCGTCCTTAACAACACCAGCACTCGCAAGGGTGAAGTGTTTCGGGCACAACGCCGTACCAGCGAAAACGTTAATCTGCGCGCTTCACAGCACGTCATCAACGTTCCGGTAAACAAATCAATCTATAACGGCTACGCCGGTCGTCAATTCAGCCTAGCTGACTCCAAAAAGCAACCAGCAACCAAAGGTCCTGTCCTCAAGATTATGCCAGTCGGTGGACTTGGCGAAATGGGCATCGGCAAGAACATGATGGCAATCGAATACGAAGATGAAATCATCGTTATCGACTGTGGTTTCTTGTTCCCAGGTGCTGACTACCCAGGTATTAACTACATCACGCCTGATATTTCTTACCTCGAGGAAAACAAGCACAAAATCCGTGGCCACGTCTTTACACACGGTCACTTGGACCACATTGGCGCGTATCGCCATGTTGCTGACAAAATTCCTGCACCCGTCTATGCCAGCCGATTTACCCTCGGTATGTTGCAGCGCACCATGGAGGAAGCAACCAGCGGCTTCACACCACAGTACAACGAATTGGATCCTGAAGCGCACGAACGCGTACAACTCGGTGACAACTTCAGCATCGAACTTGTTCGTGTGAACCACTCAATCCCAGATGCAACAGCAGTCGTTATCCGTACACCACTTGGTGTCATCATCGATACTGGTGACTGGCGTTTCGAAGATGCTCCAGTTGATGGCAAGAAATTCGACCTCGAACGCCTGACCGAAATCGCGACCAAAGAAGGCATCCTGATGCTGATGAACGAGTCTACCAACTGTGAATCAGAGGGTACGCACGATCACGGCGAATTCGACATCCAAGTATCAATGGGTCAGGTAATGGATAAATATCCAAACAGCCGCCTGATTATGAGCTGTTTCTCATCTCAGATCCACCGTATGCAGGTCATCCTAGAGGAAGCCAAAAAGCACGATCGCAAGGTTGCCTTTGCTGGTTACAGTATGATTCAGAACCTCGAAGTAGCCCTTCGTGCAGGTGTCATCAAGGTGCCAAAAGACGTCGTGGTCAAAATGGAAGACATCATCAAGATGCCTGACGGCAAAGTCACTATCGTCTGTACGGGTAGCCAGGGTGAATTCAACGCCGTGCTCAACCGTATGGCATCTGGTGCGCACAAGTTCATCAAGATCAAAAACTCTGATGTCGTCGTCTTTTCATCCAACCCAATCCCGGGTAACGAAAAGTACGTCGTCCGCACCGTCGATGGTCTAATGCGTGAGGGTAGCGATGTTATCCAAAACGGCAAAACGCACCTGACTGGCGTCGGCCCACTGCACCTTTCGGGGCACGGTTACTACGACGATCACGTCAAACTTATTAATGCACTGAACCCGAAATACTACCTGCCAATCCACGGTGAGTTCCACATGTTGGTCCACAACGCCGAACTGGCCGAAAAAGAATGTGGTATTCCACGCGACAATATCTTTGTCTGTGACAGTGGTGACGTCGTCGAGATCACGCCAAATGGCGCGAAAAAGAACGGTCGTATCCCTGTTGGTGGCATCATGTATGACGACAGCGGCGCAATTGTCAGCGAAGTTGTCCTCAAAGACCGTATCCACATGGCGACCGAGGGAATGTTTGTCGTTGTTCTGACTGTCCAACGCGGCAGTGGCCGATTGATGACCAGTCCAGACATCATTAGTCGTGGTTTCATCTACCTGCGTGACAGCGAGGAATTGATGGGCACAATCCGTCAGTACCTGAAACAAAAAGTTGCTCGCAGCTTTGGTGGTAAAAGGGTTGACCTGGACGTCATGAAAAAGGAATTGAAGGACGAGATTACGCACATTCTGTACGATCAGACTCGTCGCACACCAATCGTTATCCCTGTCATCAACGAAGTTGGTGGTGGTGGCCAGCAAAACCGTGACAACCGCGAAGGTCAGCAAAACCGCGAAGGCGGCCAATCGAATCAGAACGCTCAGAATAACCGACCAGCAAATGGTCAGCAGAATCAGAACCGCGGTCCACGTAACTTCCCGCCCAAGCAAGTTCCTGACACCGAAGTCGTCGACCCGACACTTCGTGCCAAGTCTGAAACGCAGGCATATTAAAAATAGGGAGGGCTCGCCCTCCCGGTTTTTATAGAAGTGAATTCTATAAAAACCTCCCATCCCTAAAGCCGATGCTGCGCATCGTTGGACAAAAAAAGAGGTTCCGCCATGACAGCGGAACCTCTTTGGTTGTAGCTGCGGGCGGAACCTGAAATGTCGGTGATCAGCGTTTGGCGGTGCGACGTTTGTATCGCGGCTGCCACTCCGCGTGGCTCTGAATGAACCCGAAGGTGTGGGGGACTTTCATCTCGACTGAATGGGATTCACGAATCCCCGCGACGTCGGCGATGAACCGATAGTCGATTTGAAGGACTCCGCGAACTTGCGTATCGCGGAGATACCAATCACCTTTGATCCAGCGCATGACGATGTCGTGTGGCGTGACCCTGGCACCGCGGCTCTTGGGTAAGACCGCTGCACGGATGTTGGCGTGGTAGTCCCTCCCGACTCCGTCCTCGATGTTCAAATAGTGCAGCGTGTCTTTGTAGCAAAAGCGTCGAATCTCGGGACTCGAACGTCTGAAATCGATGACATCGCCAAACAAGTTGCCAGGTTTGGCGTCGCGGACGACGATGAATAACCCGCCGCTCAGGTTGAGCTGTCGGTAGGTGGGAGTGCTGATCGTGGCATGTGTAAGGGGCATGCCGGACTCACTTTCTGTAGTAAAGGGGTAGGGCGCGAGATGATTATAATCCTCTGCTAGCAAAAAAGGAATTGCTTATGGCTATACTTGCAAAATGTAGTAAATTTTGCTATAATAATACTGATAAATTCAACTATAATAAAACAGTAATGGCTAAAAAGCGAAAAACAAAAAAGAAAGCATCCGTACCCCAAGGCCCGCAGCATAAATTGCCCGCAGGTTTTTGGCAGCAAGTCATCGCATTGGCGTTGATTGCCTTTTCGGTGTTGTTGGTTGTTGCATGGTTTGGCGTCGGTGGTCCGGTCCTCAATATGATTCAGACGACAGCGCTTCAATTCATTGGTAACGCTGTCTATGTTATTCCAGTGTTGTTTTGCTACGTTGGTGTCGAGATCTTCCGCGCCGAGGAAAACACCCTACCGTTTGTCATGAAAGTTGCAACGGCACTGCTGCTTGTCTGGTTTGCCGGTCTGTCCGGTTTGTTATTTACAGCCGTGGGTGGCGTGGAGCAGGGCGGTGTCATCGGTAACTATGTCAATCAAGTCATGCTACAGATGGTTGATCGACCGATTGCCGTGTTTATTTACGTACTACTGGTCCTGATTACGATATTATTTGTTATACGGGTTTCGCCAATTACGATCATCCGCAAGATTTGGGCGATGCTACAAACAGAGAAGTTCGATGCCGAAAACATCAAAATTATGCGTGATGCCGCCAGCGATGACGACAAAAAGCCATTGAAGGACTTCAAGCTAAATGCAGGTGTCGACACAATGGATGTTAGTGATGATGGCAAAAAATCGACTCGCATGTCGTCCTTTACGGGCAGCATGAGGCCAGATAAAGCAGCCGAGGATGGCGCGGCACTTGTCTCGACACGTGATCCAAATTGGAAGTCGCCGAGTTTTGATTTGCTCGAGAAAAAACAATCGCCTGCTGATGCCGGTGATGTGCAGCAAAACGCCACGATTATCAAGGATACACTCAATGAATTTAATATCGACGTCGAAATCGAGGGGGCCAACATCGGGCCAAAGGTCACGCAATATACGCTTATCCCAACCGGTGGTGTCAAACTGGCCCGTATTACGACGCTCGAAACAAACATTGCGCTTAACCTAGCTGCCCAGTCGCTGCGTATCGAGGCACCAATTCCTGGTCGTCGCGCCGTTGGTATCGAGGTCCCTAACCGTAAAGCGGCCGATGTCCGTCTGTACGGCATCCTGACGTCGAAATTGTGGCAGGAAAACCGGGAACCGCTGAGCTTTGCTATAGGTAAGGATATTTCTGGCGAACCAATGCTGGGTGAGCTAAACAAGATGCCGCACCTTTTGATCGCCGGTCAGACCGGCAGTGGTAAATCCGTCATGATTAATACACTTCTGACGAGCCTACTCTACCGAAACAGCCCGAGTGATATGAAACTAATCCTGGTTGACCCAAAGCACGTTGAAATGGCAGCCTACGAAGATATACCGCATCTGTTGACGCCCGTTATCAGTGAACCCGAGAAGACGATCAGTGCGCTCAAGTGGGCGGTGAACGAAATGGAGCGAAGGTATAAGCTTTTGGCCGAAAAACGCATCAAGGACATTAGGACCTACAACACCAAGATTCAGACTGCCGGTACCAAAATCGCCGTCCAGGACGACGAGGGTAATGTACAGGAACACGATGAAGGCGGGATGCCGTATATCGTCATTGTTATCGACGAGTTGGCCGAGCTGATGATGGTCGCTGGACGTGACGTCGAAGCATTGATTGTTCGTCTGGCTCAAAAGGCGCGAGCCGTTGGTATTCATTTGGTCCTGGCAACGCAGCGTCCATCGGTGAATGTCATT